>JANXXW010000594.1 GCA_025350425.1 Rhodospirillales bacterium | reverse complement strand
GCGCTGTTGCGGAACATCAGCACCTGCTGGTCGGCGAGGTCCATCCGCATCACTGCGTCGCTGACCGACAGCCTGGCGATTTCGGCCGTGACTTCGGCGATGACGGTGGCGTAGGTAACGGCGTGGGCGACCTCTACGCCGTTCACCACGGGCTCGCTCTCTTCTTCCTGCCGCAAGGTGTATTGTCGGGCCTTCTGCGGTCGTTCGCGGCTGGCGCCATCCCGGGCATGATCGTTCACCCGCCGGCGATATCGCCGGAGCCGCTTGGCGATGTGTTCGGAGGCGTCGTCAAAGGCCGAGTTCGCATCGGCCGCCTCGCCCTCGCCGCGTAATGTCAGGCCACGACCGGCGTGGACGTTGATATCGCAGGTGAAGAAGCTGCGGGCTCGGCTAAAGGTGACGTGCGCCTCAAGGGCGTGGTCGAAATATTTGCCCGCGATCTGGTCAAGCTGATCTGAGACCCTGGTGCGCAGCGCGTCGGATAAATCGACCTGCTTGCCCGAAACCGTGATCTGCATGCGTGTCCCTCGGATTGACGTCCTTTGTTCGGGACCGCCGGTCAGCCAGGGCCGAAGCCAGCGTGGCTCGGCTCAGGCAGGCACGGCTTTCTCCCGTTTGCGCTGCACGGAGCTTGGAATGCGTAGCGCATCCCGGTATTTGGCCACGGTCCGGCGGGCGATGTCCACGCCTTCCCGACGCAAAATCGCCACGATAGCGTCATCTGACAGCACGTCGTCGGCGGTTTCACGGCCCACGAGCGTCCGAATCCGATGACGAACGGCTTCCGCGCTATGGCTTTCGCCCGATGTTCCCGCGATTGCGGTGGTGAAAAAATACTTTAGTTCGTAGATGCCGCGCGGTGTCGCGATGTACTTATTCGCTGTGACACGGCTTACCGTGCTCTCGTGCATTTCGACCGCGTCGGCGATGTCGCGCAGGATAAGCGGGCGCAGATGTCCTACGCCGTGGCGGAAGAAGGCGTCCTGCTGCGCCACGATCTCGGTCGCGACCTTGAGGATGGTCTGCGCGCGCTGCTGCAAGGATTTGATCAGCCAGTTGGCTGTTTGCAGCTTGTCCGCGAGGAAGGCCCGATCCTCCCGCGAGGCCTTCGGGAGCAGCCTTGCGGTGAACTTCAGGTTCACCAGCACGCGCGGCATCGTCTCGGGGTTGAGTTCCAGCAGCCAGCCCCCATCCGGCGCCACGCGGAGCAGGACGTCGGGGATCACCGCCAGTGGAGGCGTCGCGTCCCACAACGCCCCGGGCTTCGGATCGAGCCGGCGGATTTCGGAGATCATCTCGGTGAGGTCCTCGCCGTCCACCTCGCACACCGCTATAAGCCGACGCATGTCGTGACGGGCGAGAAGATCAAGGTTGTCCAGCAACCTCGCCATGGCTGGGTCGAGCCGGTTTTTTTCTGCCAGCTGGGCCGCCAGGCACTCCCGCAGGTCACGGGCGAACATGCCACTGGGCTCAAACCGCATCATGAGATGCCGGACGGCTTCGACACGATCGAGATCAGCGCCCATTGCATAGGCCAGCGCGTCCGGTGTGGAGGAGAGGCGCCCGCTGGGGTCGAGCAGGGCGATGAGGTGGGCGCCGATCAGTCGGTCCGCCGGGTCGTGGAAGGCGAGGCGCATCTGTTCGCCGAGATGGTCGCGCAGGGATGTGCGGCTTTCAGCATAGTCGTCGATGCTGCGGTCGTCGGTGTCGAAACTTGAGGAGCCGTTGCCCCGTGAAAGTCCGCCATCGGCGGCTCCACCCGGATCGTAGGTGCTGGAGAAATCGGCGTCCAACGGCGCGGCGGCATCGCTCGGCAAGGTTTCAGCGTTGAGTCGGTCCGTGAGGTCCGAGAGTTCGCGCTCGGGAGCCGCGACCTGATCAATGGCTGGACGCTCGGCCGGGGCTGCGTGGTCCGAAAACACTTCCCCGCGTTCGAGCAGGGGATTGCGCTCCAGCTCCTCGTCGACAAAGGCGGTCACGTCTTGGTTGGAGAATTGCAGCAGCTTGATCGCCTGCCGCAACTGCGGAGTCATGACCAACGACTGCGATTGCCGTAGCTCGAAACGCGGGCCGAGCGCCATGTTCATCAAATTTCAGGTTGCCGGAGTATTAACATACCCTAGTGCAGCCCGGCGGCGCGATACTTGCAAGCCTGATTCGTATTCGAAAGGCTGGCTATCCCCATAACGGGGAGCCTACAGGCTAAACCTTTCGCCAAGGTATACGCGGCGGACATCCTCGTGAGCCACGACCTCCTGCGGGCGGCCTTCCATCAGCAACTGGCCGTCATGCATGATGTAGGCGCGGTCGATGATCTCGAGTGTCTCGCGCACATTGTGATCTGTGATGAGCACGCCGATGCCGCGATGCTTGAGGTGGCTGACAAGATCTCGGATTTCGCCGACTGCGATCGGGTCGATGCCGGCCAGCGGCTCGTCCAGCAGGATGTAGCTCGGTTGCGACGCCAGCGCCCGCGCGATCTCGACGCGGCGCCGCTCACCCCCCGACAACGCCAGCGAGGGCGTGCGGCGCAGGTGTGAAATGCC
>JANXXW010000585.1 GCA_025350425.1 Rhodospirillales bacterium | reverse complement strand
GGAATGCTTGCTGGACCGGTTCAACTTAGCCTGTTGGCTGTGCTTTGTGTGGTTGCGGTGGTGTGGACGGCATTCGGGCGCAGTAAGCTCGCGTCTGCATTGCGGAGCATCTTGAGTGCGTTTCTCGCGACTGGACTGGGGATATTGCGGTCATTGCGGGGAGATAGGTTTCAAACCTGGACGCCCCCGATCTCGGCACGCGCCTCGTTTGACGTGTCGTCGCAGGGAGTCCGATGATGCAGATCTCCATTATCGATCCATCGCTTTTTACGCTGCCATATGATCGCAAGCTCGTGGAAGGGCTGAACCACCTCGGCCACTCCACGACGCTTCATGGACGAAAGCTGGAAGTGCACGACCCCGATGCTGCGGGCGTGGATATCGAGGCGAGCTTCTACAACATCGCGGGCAGACCGAGTGTCTCGCGCCTTCCAAGCGTGCTGAGACTCGGCGTGAAGAGTGTTGACCACGTATGGTCAATGCTTCAGTTGCTCCGAACGTTGCGGAAACATCCGCCAGACATCATCCACTTCCAGTGGCTGCCTCTGCCGATGGCCGATGTCACGATGCTTTCGGCGTTTCGCCGGATCGCCCCGTTGGTCCTGACCGTTCACGACACCGAGCAATCTAATGGCGACTCCAGTTCGTCATTACAGCGCCTTGCCATGCGGCGCTGCCAGCACAGCTTCGATCGGCTGATCGTTCACACGAGCCAGGGCGATGCGCGGCTGAATGAGCAAGGCCTAGGTGCTCGCGCTGCCGTTCTTCCCCACGGACTGCTCGCGGATCTGCCACCGGCGAGAAAACAGGATACGACGGATGGCATTCTCACGTTCGTGCTGTTCGGGAAAATAAAGCCCTACAAGGGTGCTGATCTGCTGATCCAGGCGTTCGCTCGCCTTCCGAGTCATGTGCGAGCACGTGCGCGTGTCCGAATAGTCGGAAAGCCGTATTTCGATATAGGCCCTCTGCATCATCTCGTGGACGAACACGGACTTGGTGGACAGGTGTCAATCGAACCAACTTTCGTCCCTGATGCGGAAGTGGCTAATCTGTTTGGTCCAAATACCGTCGCCGTCTTTCCATATCGTGAGATCGAGGCGAGCGGAGTTTTGTTCCTCGCCCTGGCGCACGGGAGGCCTATTGTTGCGTCTCGGCTGGGTAGCTTTGCAGACCTGATTACGGACGGCGTGCAAGGGCACTTGACCTCTCCAGGAGATGTGCTTGCGCTGGGCAACGCGCTCGCGCACCTGATAATCGACAGAGACTTTGCGGTGTCATGCTCGACCGCGTCGCTCGATGCAGCGGCATCGATATCGAGTTGGACCGATATCGCAAAAATGACTGAGGCAGTGTATCTAGACGCACGGGCTGCACGCCACACGGCACGCCCAGAGCTTGCCGCCGCACTGTGTTAGTCGCAACGGCGAGCTACTACTTGCCCCCGTTGAGCGCTTTACGGCAACTCAAGCTCAGATTTGATTTGAAATATTTGAGGCAGATCGATTCGTTCTGAGCCGAGGACGTGGTGGAGAGGTCAGGACAGAAACGTGCCCGATCTCGTTCACATGGTGCCAGCGCTTTACGGTTTATTCGAGGATATTGCGTCTCCTCAGGCTGTTGGGCATAAGCAGGAGGCGACCACGCAGAAAGTGCGACCAAAAGTAGGGCGTACGATAACGTACTGATTGTGGTAGCCTTTGCGGGCAACTTCATGTCAGATGCCTTGGGTGGAGTTGTTATGGGATGAGTGGGCAGGAAGCGAATAAGAGATATGGATTTCATGACGCACACACGACCTGAAATGATAGCTCCGCTTCAACAACATACATTAGCGCTTGCTATTTTGATTGCAACTGGTCCGACTAAGCCTTGTGGAAACTTTTCCACTTACCTCGGAAGGGCATAAGGGCGTGCGCCAGGCTTTGAGTTTTCGCGGACGAAACTTGCTTCTCTGCACCAGTACCGCGCTCCTGACTTTAGTCGTGCTCAGTCGCCCGGCTCGCGCGCAGCTTCTGGACCAATATATCCAGCCGGATATATATGGCTTAAGCACCGAGCCTTCCGTTACGGTGCTGTCGCGCGCCCGCCCGGCATACGACAGCCTCGGAACGAGGTTTGGCAACGTGACGGTGCGCCCTGAGCTGCTGGAGTCGATCGGCTACGAAGATAACGTGACAGCAAGCTCAAAGCCGCACGGCAGCGCGATAATTGAGACAAACGCCAGACTTCAGGGCGTATATGACAGCTCTAATTTAAACGGTGCGGCTACGCTGACGGTGGACGATGTCCGTTATCCGTCGCAGAATCTACAGTCGTACACAAACTGGACGGCTGGTGTTGGAGGCTCGTACCAAGTTGGACGCGACCTCCTTATCGCGTCGGTCGATCACGTGAACCTTACCCAGACTCTCCAGGATCTGGACGTCCCACAGCTCGACCAGGCGCTCGCGTATCAGATCAACACCGTGCGTCTCGGGTATCGGATTGTGTTTACCCGTCTCTTCGTGCAGCCCAACTTCAGCATCGCTGACTATACCTATGATAACGGTGTCGCCCTTGGGCGGAGCTATCTGCAGAGCTTTCGCAATCGTACAGTCTATACGCCTGGAGTAACGGTTGGATACGAGCTGTTTCCGCGCGCCAACTTGGTTCTGGTCATCCGTGACGGAATTGGCAAATACACCGCCAACGGAACTTCCCCGTTCACCCGTGACTTTAACGACGTCTCTGTTTTAGGCGGCGTGGATATCAATCCGGCCGGGTTGATAAGATACCGCCTGCTCGGGGGATACGAGGTCCGTACGTTCACCAGCGCCGCCTACAAGACGATTGCCCAGCCAACCGTTGAGGCTAGCATCATCTGGACACCAACCGGCCTGACCACTGTTACCGGGGTCGCTGCACGTAGCATCCAGGACTCGGCCAGCGAAACCACTGTAGGGCTAACGGAATCGCGGGTGACATTGCGTGTTGACCATGAGTTGCAGCGCAATGTTCTACTGCGAGGTTCGGCAGGTTACGCTGTCGACGAGTACGCCGGTAGCAAGACGTCGCAGACGCTCTACACCGCCGGAGCCGGGGTGACGTATCTGATGAACCGTAATATGCAAGTTACCGCGAGCTATGATTTCACTAGTCGTAGATCTTCAGGCAATCTCAACCTGGGAACCCTCGCGGGGCAACCCATCGGGGCATCGTATAGCGACAACCGCTACTTGGTGCAGTTGCGGCTGGCCCTGTGAGCCGACGTGCGATTGCTCACAAAGAGCCCTGATTTAACGTTTGAGGTTGTGAGACCCTGATCGTAAAGCTATCGGAAGGTCGCCGACATGTGGCGGAGTCCCGAATGCAGTCTCATCTACCGATCACGCCTCGACGTGATCTCTTCGCGCAAGCGTATTGACCGTGCCACGTTCGACCTACTCCGGGGCCGGAGAATTCGGTCCGGCGTATCAAAGCCGGTTAAGTAACAGTTTCGCAACGGTTCAAAACCGTCCAAACCCGATTCGCCGATCTGCGGAGATGAGTTTCGCCGGCATCATCGTGGTCTCGTCGCTCGTGTTACAACGCTTCGGGCTCCATTTCGGAACATCGGCGATGAGTATCGTCGGGCCGATCGGCCTGCTCCTCGGGTTACGAGGCCTGATGCGAGGTGAACTCAGCATCCATGCGGGGCGCTTGATTGCTTATCTCGGTCTCCTACTCTTCATCACGTTGGGATTGGTTGAGCAGGCTCTTTTCCCACCAGCGTTCTTTGTCGTATCCAGCCCGCTTTCGATCGTGCAATTCCTGCTTCTCAGTAGTTTCGCGGTATTGTCGTTCACGGAACCGGTGGATGAATCGGCATTTTTCCGAATGATTAACAAGGCTTTGGTGCTGATTGCGGTTGCTGGGATTCTGCAATTCGCCCTTCAAATTTTGAACTTATCGATTTTCTCATTCGAGGGCATTGTCCCGGCGAGCATCCTGACTGAGCAGGGCTGGAATCTTACTATTTCTGCTGGAGTCGGCACCCTCCTCAAGTCCAATGGTCTGTTGTTGATTGAGCCTTCAATATTCTCACAGTTCATGGCAGTTGGTCTTATTATCGAGATTCTTGCTTTTCGCAGGCCTCTGTTCTGCTTCCTCTATATGATAGCAATGGTGGTGTCGTTTTCCGGCACTGGTTGGATCGTCTTTTCAGTCTTCATCGTCGGCGTGGCCTTCGGACTTGGAATGCGTGGCGTGCTTCTTGCGCTTGGCGCGGTGGCTTTGATCGGCGTTGCTCTTGTAATCGCTTTCCTGTTTGCGCCGGACGTGTTGTCCGCGCTTGGTGAACGGGCAACTGAGGTGTTCCATCCTGGCACTAGCGGCCACATGCGGTTCATTACCCCATTCTGGGCATTGTCCGACGTGATCGGACGGGTCCCGCTGGCTTCGCTATTTGGCATTGGCGGAGGAATGAGCGAGCATCTCACCTTACCGTACGAATACGACGTCAATACACCAATTAAGATCATCCTCGAATACGGTATACCTGCCCTTATCTGCTATGTATCTTTACTGGTGGTTGGCGACCGGACGCCTCTCCAGAGAGCTCTCGTTCTTCCGTGCATCGTTTTACTTCTGTTTACAGGCTCGTATTCACAGTTTCCACCGATATTGTTTTTTATGTTGCTTTTGATTTCGGTAGCACGCCTTCAACCATCGGCCACCCGCAGCTGATCTGAACTCGCCCTATCAACGTAACTTGGTAGTAGGATACGTTAATTTACAAAAACAAAGGCGCTGGTGATTCTGCAAAAATAGTTGTCACGACAAAATTCTGTTGTTATGATTTTGATCTTCTAGCGTAACTTGACGTAAAAAAATCAATAATGGCTCACTGGTGGTTGGTAATCGCTTTTTAGAAGGTGCCCAGCGTGGAAAGTCTCTTTTGGTTTTCCGCTAGGCAGGGATCGCGTTCTGACTGTGCGTTATCAAAAGGATATATCCGAGCTTCATATCCATGAAGGCAACTCCAACCGAAACCAAACCCAAACTCTATCGCAGGCGAGGAGTGATCTATAACGTACGCTCAAGGTTACGAGCGTCAAGTGTAAGTGGGATCAATCCTCGTCTGACTTGCACATCGTCAGAAGTGGTTGCTCAGGGGAAATCTGTGTCGGAAGACGTTATGTTGAACGCTAATTCGTTCTTCGCAACGGCTACCGGTCCTGGAACGTCCTGGCTTATGGATAAAGCCGGTTTTTGCAGTTGGGTTGGGCAGGAATGGTGCAACGACACCGGCCAAAAGATCCATCAAGCTTTGGGGCGTGGTTGGCTGGACCGGGTTCATCCGGACGACAAAGCGGCGGTAATGCAGAGGCTGGATCTTGCTCAGGCTGAGCAAGTGCTCAGTTTTCAATGTAGATC
>JANXXW010000541.1 GCA_025350425.1 Rhodospirillales bacterium | reverse complement strand
GTGCCGAAAGGCACCGCCCCTTTCGTTTGTCCGCACTTCCAACCCGAGCGACATAGTTCATGGTTAACACGCCCCGGTATCTCCCACTCGGTTCACCGCCGCCCCGTGTCGTTCAAAGGCTGGTGACGGCAGCCCTTGCGTTCGCCCTGACAGCGGCACCGGAACTGGCCGCCGCGCGAACCATGGCGCCGTCCGAGATCGAGCTAATTCCCACGATGCTCTCCTCGGTTGTGAATATCTCCTTCACCAAGATCATTCCGGGCATTGACGGCGCACCGCCACGCCGCACGCATGGTGTCGGTTCGGGGTTTATCCTTAGCGCGGCCGGAGAGATCGTGACCAACTACCACGTTGTCAGTGGCACGTCAGAAATCATCGTAACCCTCCAGGACAACACCCAGCTTAGCGCCGAGTTGATATCCGAGAGCCCAGCGGCCGACTTGGCGCTGATACGTGTTCATTCGGACAACCCGCTCCCTACCGTGACGCTAGGCGACAGCAGCCACCTCCAGATCGGCCAGTCCGTGATCGCGATCGGAAACCCTCTGGGCCTTGGCGGCTCGGTCAGCTCGGGCATCATCAGTGGGCTGAACCGCGACATTCACGCCACCGAGTTCGACAACTTCATCCAAACGGACGCCGCCATCAACCATGGCAACTCCGGTGGCCCGTTGTTCGACAGACGTGGCGAGGTCATCGGCATGAACGCCGCAATCTACTCGCCTACCGACGACAGCGGCTCGATTGGCCTTGGCTTTGCCATTCCCATCAACATCGTCAAGTTCGTCGTTGGTCAGTTGCATCGCTATGGCCGCGTCCGGCCTGGCTGGATTGGCCTGACCTACCAGCCCGTGACCCCCGAAATCGCCAACGCGGTCGGTCTTGCCCGTCCTCTGGGCGCTATCGTCTCCAACATCGAACCCGACAGTCCCGCCCAGAGCGCCGGCCTACGCCCGGGAGACGTCATCCTCGATTTCGCCCAGATGCACCCCACCGACTCACGCGCGCTGACTCGCGAAATCAGCATGACGCCACGAGATACGACCGTCTCGCTGACCATCTGGCGTGACAGTACGCAAATCACCCTGCCCATCACAGTAGCCGAGCGGCCCGGTTCAGCCACTCCTGCGGCCACGACGTCCCCGAATATACGTCAGGCATCGGCGATGCAGTCACCCGACATGGGTTTGCGTCTTTCAGCGCTTACCGACAGTCTTCGCAAGAAATACAGCCTCACCGACACCCAGGCCGGCGTCGCGATCCAAGGTATTCTTCCCGGCACCGCTGCTGCAGAGCGGGGCCTGGTGGAAGGCGATGTGATCGTGAACGTGCAGCGTCAGGTGGTGTTCACGCCCGACGAAGTGATCATGCGGCTTGGCGACGCAAAGGCGCGTGATCTGAAATACGCCGTCCTCCTCATTCAAGGTCAGGACGGCAAACGCTGGATCACGCTTCCGCTCAACCAGTAGCGGACCCACATCAAAATTCGTATCGCGCGGACCAGGGAAGGTTTGGAGATGGGATACCAGCTCTGTCCACTCCAGGGCGGCGGCGACGCTTGCTATGAATTTTTCCCGAACGAGGTGACCGGCACGATCACCTGAAGCGAGGCTCCGCCGTCAATCATCATCATCGTTCATCGCCCGACATGATCCGGCGATGAACAATCTCGTATCAGGCCGCGATTTCCTCGAACGTCTCCAGGCCCTGCTTGCGTAGCAGGTCCCGATATGGCCCGGGCCGCCGCGCCAACACGTCGGGCGCCCCATCGTCGATCACCCGTCCCGCATCCATCACCACGATCCGGTCGAAATTTCGCAACGTGGACAGACGATGCGCGATGGCGATCACCGTGCGGCCATGCATCAGATTGTCCAGTGCCACCTGGATCGCGCGCTCGGAGTCGCTGTCCAGCGCCGATGTCGCCTCGTCCAGCAGGAGGATCGGCGCGTCCCGCAGCAATGCCCGCGCGATGGCGATGCGCTGGCGCTGCCCGCCCGAAAGCTTGGTGCCACGGTCGCCGACGATGGTGTCGAATCCCTCAGGCAAAGCCTCGATGAAGTCGCGGCAGCGCGCGATCTCGGCGGCGCGCAGCACCTCCTTCTCGCTCGCTTCCGGCTTTGCATACCGGATGTTTTCCATCACAGACCGGTGAAACAGGCTGATATCCTGTGGCACGATGGCCAGCGTGTCCCGCAGGCTGCCCTGGGTAACGCGGGTGATTTCCTGCCCGTCCACCAGAATGCGCCCGGCCTCCACGTCGTAGAACCGCTGCAAGAGTGAAAGCACCGTGGATTTGCCCGCGCCCGAAGCGCCCACCAATCCCACGCGCTGGCCCGCCTCGATCACCAGGTCGAGTCCGTTGAGCACCGGCGGCCGGCCGGGATAGCCGAAGCGCACGCCCTCGAACACAACCTGGCCCAGGCCAGGCATCAGCGGTCGTGCGCCCGCGGCGTCCGGCATCTCATGCGCCACGAGCAGGGTGTCGATCGCCTCCTCGAGGCGGGCGGTCTGCTGGGTCAAATCCACCAACGCCACCGCCAGGTCGCGTGTGCTGTGCAGGATAGTCAGGCCGAGCGAGCAGATCAGCACCATGTCGCCCGCCGTGGCGCCGCCCCGTTGCCAGATCAGGATGCCCCATCCCAGCAGTCCAGCCGTCAGCGCCGCCGTCACCACCGCGTGCGTCAGGCGCAGCTTCTCCAGGAACACGAGGCTACGGCGCCGCGCATGCATTTCACCGCCGATTGTTTCGCCAATACGGCCGCGTTCGCGCAGGGTGGCCCCGAATGCGCGCACCACGCCCATATTGCTGATGATATCTACCAGTTCGCCATCGACCGCCGCCGCCTGGACCGCGAAGCTGCGGTGCAGCGGGGCACCCTTACGCGCAAGATAGAAGATGAAGGCGGCCAGGGAACCGCTCACCGCCACCAGAGCCAGCGCCATCGTCGGGTTCACGGTGGAGATCAGCGCAATGGACATCAGCACCGCCATGCACGGCGGCAATACGTTCCAGGCGCCCGCCGTCTCGGTTTGGAAGATCGCGTTCGATGTCGCCGTGATCCGGCTCGCCAGCGTGCCCGGCAGCCGTTCGGCGAAATAGCTCGGCGCGTGGCCCGCGAGGTGCCCGAACAGATCGGTCCGCACGTCCCCGCTCACCGCCACGAAGGCGCGCGAAGCGGCCCAGCCGCCGACGCGCCATAGCATATTGTCCGCCGTGATCAGCGCGCACAGGATGGCGAACGCCGACCACACGCCGCTATCGGCCACCTGCGGCCCACGCGCGACCACGTCGATCAGGTGCTTCATTCCGTATTGCGTGCCGACTGCACACACCACGGCGCCCACCACGGACACCAGAACCACGAGATGGCCGACGCGGTGGCGGCGCGCATAGTGCAGCAGGAACCCCAACGGGTTGCCGCGGTAGCGCAGGATTGCCGGGTCGATCGCTCTCGTGGTGTTCATACCGCCTAACCTCACTCGTCTTGACGGCAGTTTCACACCAGGATTGGGGCTCAATTTAGGCGGGCTCGAACATGATCGTCGATTTCATCCCCGGACGCGCCGCGCCGGAGACCACCGCGCCAGAGACTACCGCGCAGGCCGCCCGCCTCCGTTTCCGCGCCGGCGCCTTCGCCGGCCCCACCGCCGGCATGGCGAGGGGCTTTGTCCAAGCCAACATCGCCATCCTGCCATCGGCGCACGCGGAGGCGTTCGGCCGCTACTGCGCAGCCAACGCGCAGGCCTGCCCCGTGCTTGCCATCTCGGCACCCGGCGATCCCACCCTGCCCACGCTGGGCGTCGGCATCGACATCCGCCACGATCTGCCCCGCTACCGCGTCCTTCGCGACGGCGCTCCCGCCGCCTGCCCGACCGACATCGCCGACATCTGGCGCGAGGACCTCGTCACCTTCGCCATCGGCTGCTCCTTCACCTTCGAGACCGCGCTGCTGGACGCCGGTATTCCGCTGCGCCACGTGGCCGAGGGCCGCAACGTCGCGATGTACCGTACTAGTTGCCAGACCACGCCCGAAGGCCCGTTCCACGGCCCGCTTGTCGTTTCCATGCGCCCGCTTTCCTCTGGAGACGCTGACCGCGCGGCTGAAATCACAGCAGGTTTTCCCGACATGCATGGCGCCCCCGTCCACCGTGGCGATCCCGCCGCACTCGGCATCGCCGACCTCGCGCACCCCGATTACGGCGACCCCGTTGCCATCCTGCCCGGCGAGGAACCCGTGTTCTGGGCCTGTGGCGTGACCAGCCAGACCGCGCTGGAAGCGGCCCACCTGCCCTTCTTCATCGGCCATGCCCCAGGCTCGATGCTCGTCACCGACCTGAAACACGGTTGCCCCTCCCCCAGGCTTCGCCCATACCCGGGCTGACAGGAGGGGCGTGCATGGCTTCGGTAAAATGGCAGTTTTGGATCGATCGCGGCGGCACCTTCACCGACATCGTGGCGCGCGATCCCGAGGGCCGCCTCTCCACCCATAAGCTGCTGAGCGAGAACCCCGGCCGCTACCGCGACGCCGCGATCGCCGGCATCAAGGCGGTGCTCGGCGTCGCCTTGGACGCGCCCATTCCGCCCGGCCTGATCGACGCCGTGAAGATGGGAACCACGGTCGCGACGAACGCCTTGCTGGAGCGCAAGGGCGACCGCACGCTGCTGCTGGTGAACGTCGGTTTCGCCGACGCGCTCCGCATCGGCAACCAGGCCCGACCGCGTCTGTTCGATCTCAAGATCGTCCTGCCGTCGCTGCTGTATGAGGAAGTCGCGGAGATCCCCGGCCGCGTCGATGTCGCGGGTGTCGAGATCGAGGCGTTCGACGAGGCCGCGGCCCGCATCGCGCTGGCCTCCGCCCGCGCAAGGGGGTTCGCGGCGGTCGCCATCGTGCTGATGCACGCCTGGAAGTATCCAGCGATGGAACAAAAGCTGGCCGAACTGGCGCGCGATGCCGGCTTCGCCCAGGTCTCGGCAAGCCATGCGACATCACCTTTGCTCCGCATCGTGCCGCGGGGCGACACCACCGTGGTTGATGCCTATCTGTCGCCAATCCTGCGGCGCTATGTCGATCAGGTGGCGGCTGAGCTCACGGGCGTGCGGCTCTATTTCATGCAGTCGAGCGGCGGATTGGCCGAAGCCCGCCACTTCCAGGGCAAG
>JANXXW010000534.1 GCA_025350425.1 Rhodospirillales bacterium | reverse complement strand
GCGCTTCAGGCGGGCGTGGTAAACTGGACCGTCTGTAGCAAGAGGTGCGACTTTGCAGGCCCACTCGAGGCATGGAACGCGGCGCGGCGCGCAGTGATGTTCGGGCAGTTCGCGTCCATTACCATTAAGGTGGCCGACGGGGCGTACGACGTCCCGGACCAGTTCTACACCGACCAGTCCGGGACGGCGACGGTGCACCTGGTCGGTAACGTGGAAGCGCCGAGGAAGGTAGTGTTCAACTTCACCAATATCGCGGGCACGAATTTGAGCGGATTCGTGGCCGAGCGGGGCGGCGGGGTGGGCCAGGCGCGAATGCCTGGGGTCGATGGGGTAACGCTTAACGGCGAGGGTGCCCGCACGGCGCGCACGGTGTGGGCAAATCAGTCGTATGGCGCGGGCGCATTGGCGCTGGGCAGCGGCTCCAACATCTATTTCGGCCCGCATGTCGTGGTGCAGAACTTTTACTATGGTGCGCTTGCGGACCAGGGCGGGCGGTTCGTCGGGGATGGCGGGACGTTCCGGAATGCTGGAGATTCAAACCTGCTCGCGCGGTTCGGGGGGGTAGTGCAGTGCCTGTCGTGCACGCTTGCCACGGCCGCGCATCTGTTCACAAACGCTTATGGAGCGGCGGAGGCGCTGGGCCGCAATGCGCTCGCTGAGGGCAGTGCCTCGATGTATATCGACGGCTCGAATGCGACCGATGCGGAAGTAGCCTGCATCTCGGCCCATACTAATGCTTCCATGTGGGCACATGGAGTAGTGGCGCAATCGTGTGCAAAATATGGTGCAGAGGCGCAGCAGAACGGAATGATCGAGCTAGGCCATTCGCGCATTACATACTGCGGCGTGGGTGCTTATGCGGACACGGACGGGCGGCTGAACGTGGACGGACTCGAACTGGCATATAACAGGTTCGACGGCTTAAACGTAAGCGGTGGCGCTGCGACAGGGAGCGGGCTGAAATCGCACGACAATGCGGGCTACGGCGTGAGGGTGTTGAACGCGGGTCGGGCAGAGCTGTATGGGACAAATGCGCTGCTGTTGCGAAACCGGTCGGGAAAAGTGCACGTGCAGCAGCATGTGGGGTGCACAGAAGATAGTGGCGGCTGCGTTCCGGCTAGCATGCTGATTATGGACTGACCGCGGCCGCTTCTACCTATCGCACAGGTGTGGCGGCATCGGCTGCCAGAAGGCCGTGGTATTGCGATGGCGTTCCGCAGAAAACTACGTCGTCGGCGGCTACGGCGTGGTAGCGCACATCCTGGCCCTGGGCGATCAGCGCGTTATAGAGCGGTGCGACATAGAGCTCGCCGTGGGCGCTTGCGGCCTGCTCGTCACTTTCCATGGTGTCGAGAAAGTCTCCGGCGCGGCGGAAGTAGTAGAGACCCGTGCTTGCCAGGTCCGAAATAACAATCTTCTCCGCGGTTGCGGCGACACGGCCCTCGCCTGCCGGGGCAGGCAGCACGTAAGAGAAGCCAGAGTCGGAGCCGGGCATGACCTCGAGGTAGCCGTCGACGTCGTGCATCCAGGAAGCGTCTGGGTAGCGGAAGCCGGGGCGGAAGGTGTCGATATTAAAGATGGTGATGGAGGTGTCGCCGGTGACGCCTGCCTGCTGCAAGCCGAGTCTTACCGTATCCGCCTGACCCAGGGTGGGGCGCTCAAGCATGACGGTGCGGGCGGCGGCAACACCCATGGCCTCGAGCTCCCCGGCGATGAAGGTCGCGACGCCTAGCTCCTCGCGGGCGATGAATAGAAAAGGCTCGGTCGCAAAATAGGCGGCGAAGCTGCCGACGGAATGGGCGAACAAGGTTTGGCCGTGCAGCTTTAGCATGAACTTTGGCTGGTCGTAGCCAACCTCTCGGAAGCGGCGGCTCATGCCGGCCATAGGAATGACGATCATGACGCGGCTCCGAGTTTGAGATGCAGGCGCAATGCGTTGGCGATGAAGGCGCCCTGCCGGTCCGGCCGGTCGGCGTGGAGTGGTGGCATGGACAAGAACAGCGACGTCATCGCGGCCCACACGACCTGGGAACCGAGACGGATACCTCCCATGCTGAGCGCCTTCGCAAAAGACTCG
>JANXXW010000451.1 GCA_025350425.1 Rhodospirillales bacterium | reverse complement strand
GCGATGTGCGGTATCGTCGGCTACAAGCCCACGGCACGGCGAGTGCCGACCAGCGGCGTGCTGCCGCTGTCGACGAGCCTGGATTCGGTGGGGCCGCTGGCCAACTCCGTGGCCTGCTGCGCCGCGTTCGACGCGGTATTGGCGGGCGAGGCCGTGACGCCCATCGCGGCCACGGCGCTCGCGGGGCTACGCTTCGCAGTGCCGACCAACTTCGTGCTCGATGGTCTGGACGCCGATGTCGCCGCCGTGTTCGAGCGCACCCTGAAGCGGCTGGCGGATGCGGGCGCCGGGATATCCGCCGTGCGGTTCGAGGAGTTCGGCGAAATCGCGCAAGCCAACGCGGCGGGCGGCTTCGCAGGCGTCGAAGCCTTCGCCTGGCATCGCAGCCTGCTAGCCGAACGTGGCGACGAGTACGATCCGCAGGTGCGCCGCCGTATCCTGCGCGGGGAAGCCATGAGCGGGGCCGACTACATAGACCTTCTTGCCGCGCGCCGGGTGATATGCGCCAGCATGGACGCAGCCACCCGAGACTACGACGCGGTGTTGATGCCGACCTGCCCGCTAATCCCCCAGCCGATCGCCCGTTTGGAACAGGACTCGGCCGAGTACAGCCGCGTGAACATGCTCCAACTCCGCAATCCCGCGCTGGGCAACTTCCTCGACCGCTGCGCCATCAGCCTGCCCTGCCACGCGCCGGGTGAGGCGCCGGTCGGGCTCATGCTGATGGGCGAGACCATGGGCGATGCCCGGCTGTTTTCTATCGCGGCGGCGGTGGAGTCGTCACTCAAGAATATTTAGGGTGGAATGCCTAGTTCCGCTCCACCCTAAATATCGGCGTAGACGTGCGTTTCCGCCTCGCCGCCAGGATGCGTCAACGCGCCGAAGCACGCCGGCCCCACGAGCTGCGCGTATTTCCAGATGGCGCCGCTCTGATAATCGGTCTTCCGAGGCGTCCATGCCGCGCGACGCTCGGCCATTTCGGCGTCGGAGAGCATCACGTCCATGGTGCCTTTGTCGGCATCCAGCACGATACGGTCACCGTTGCGGATCAGCGCGATCGGGCCACCCAGCGCCGCCTCCGGCCCGACATGCCCGACGCAGAAGCCGCGCGTGGCGCCGGAGAAACGGCCGTCGGTGATCAGCGCCACGTCCTCACCCATGCCCTGGCCGTAGATCGCCGACGTGGTTGAGAGCATCTCACGCATTCCAGGCCCACCGCGCGGCCCCTCATAGCGGATGACGATGACGTCGCCGGTTTTGTAGGCGCGGTCCGCCACGGCCTTGAAGGCTTCCTCCTCGCTGTCGAAGCACAGCGCGGTGCCCTCGAAGCGGAGATTTTTCATGCCGGCCACCTTCACCACCGCGCCGTCCGGGGCAAGGTTGCCGCGCAGGCCGACCACGCCGCCGGTGGGTGAGATCGCGCGCGAGACCGGATAGATCACGTCCTGGTCCAGCGGGAACACGACATCCTTGTGGTTCTCGCCCAGGGTCTTGCCGGTCACGGTCATGGTGTCGCCGTGCATAAGCCCGGCATCCAGCAGCGCCCGGATCAGCACCGGGATGCCGCCGATCTTGTGGACGTCGAGCGCGACGTATTTCCCGCCCGGCTTCAGGTCAGCGATGTAGGGCGTACGGCGCATGATCGCGAGCACGTCCTCCATGGTGAAGCGGATGCCGGCCTCGTGCGCGATGGCGGGGAGGTGCAACGCCGCGTTGGTCGAGCCGCCAGTGGCGCCCACCACGACGGCAGCGTTCTCCAACGCCTTCAGCGTCACGATATCCCGCGGGCGGAGGCCGCTTTTCAGGAGCGCCATCACCGCACGGCCGGACTCCACGGCCCAGCGGTCACGGTCCTCGTAAGGAGCCGGGGCTCCGGCGGAACCGGGCAAGGCCAGCCCGATCGCCTCGGAGACGGTCGCCATGGTGTTGGCGGTGAACTGGCCTCCGCAGGCGCCGGCCGAGGGGCAGGCCACACATTCGATCTCGTGCAGTTCCTCATCGGTCATGGTGCCCGCGCTGTGGCGGCCGACCGCCTCGAACACGTCCACCACGGTGATGTCGCGGCCCTTGTAGGTGCCGGGCAGGATGGAACCGCCATACATGAAGACACTGGGAACGTTGAGGCGCACCATCGACATCATCATGCCGGGAAGCGACTTGTCGCAGCCGGCGAGGCCCACCAACGCGTCGTAGCAATGGCCGCGCATGGTGAGTTCCACGCTGTCGGCGATCAGGTCGCGAGAGACCAGCGAGGACTTCATGCCCTGGTGGCCCATGGCGATGCCGTCGGTTACCGTGATGGTGGTGAACTCGCGCGGCGTGCCGCCCGCTTCGGACACGCCTCGCTTTACTGATTGGGCCTGCCGGGACAGCGAGATGTTGCACGGCGCCGCCTCGTTCCAGCAGGTGGCGACACCGACGAACGGGGCGTCAATCTGGTCCTCGGTGAGGCCCATCGCATAATAGTAGCTGCGATGCGGTGCGCGGTCCGGTCCCACGGTCACGTGCCGCGACGGCAGCCGCGATTTGTCCCAGAGTTTGGTCGTCATGGCGTTTTCCTCAAATCTACGGACGCCACACTAGGCCGACCGAGGCACGCCGACAATTCCGGCCCGATCCAAATTACCCCGTACGAGAACACCGTGCCCGTGATCCGTCTCGACCCGAACACCGCGCTCACCGTCGTCGATCTGCCAACATGAAACGGCGCCAGCTCAATCTGCTTATGGGATATGCAGATCGAACGGACCGCTGCAGCCAGATTGCGTTGGTCGGGCGAGCCGAACACGCCAGGGCTGATGCCGTAGCGTGACCTGAGGGCGACGGTCAGGAACGGCGCGTCTGCCGCCAAGCGGTCGATCGGGATGCTGAAAACCTCGCCCGCCTCCCCCAGAATGCGCGCGCTGGACACCGCGCGGGCGCCGTTCACCTCGAATTCCAGGCTTTCGGACGCCAACACCTCGCCGCAGCAATCGATCATGCCGGCACGGTTGAAGAACGCGACCTCGACGGTGAGCGTGCTGGCCCGGTTGCGGAACGGGTTGGGCAGGTAGATGACCGATTCGGGCGCTGAGGTGAAGCGGTAGCAGGAGCCGTCGGGCAGCGACTCGCGGTCGTTCCAGTCAGTACCGCTGAGGCGCATGGTGGCGTCCCAGTGATGGCTGCCGCGATCGTCGGCGACCATCGGCGTCAGCGCGCGCTCGCCGATGTCACGATACAGATCGCTGATGCGGGCGGTCTTTGCCTCACGCTGGAATATCCGCTCGGCGTAGTTGTGCAGCATGGTGTCGCCCTGGTTGTTGCGCAGGATGATCTCGCGCGCGGTTTGGCTGACCTCGATCTCGGGCAGGTGATCGGTACGGTTGACGTGGATTTCGTCGAGCAGGTTGAGCCGCAGCCGGCGGGACAGCAGGCGTATCGACTCCGTCATCTCGCCCACCAAACCGAAAGCCATACGGCCCAGGCTGTCGCGCGCGCACTGGAAGCGCTCGGCCGAATCGAGCCCCTCGGGGGTCTGGCTGACGTGGCCCACCAGCGTTTTGCACATCTCGTCCTGGGTGGCCGAGGCAATCACCGGATGGGTGCAGGCCACGAACTCCTCGAATGAAAGGGCGCGGCTCACGCGACAAGCGAACTCCGAGGCGCTGCCGCCGGCGCTACCGGGATCGCGGCTGCGCCAAAACTTGTAAAGCGAGGCGAGGCGCCGCACCGGATCGCGCAGCATGGTGACGATGTCGATCTCGTCGCCGAGATGGGCCACGGCGGCATAGGGAAAGTGGCCGCAGATGAACTTCTTGCCCTCAGCGATGGCGACGTCGATGTCGCCGGCGATTTCGGACAGGCTGTGGTGCGTGTTGCGGACGCGAAGCACCTCCTCAGCCGCGAAGTTCCGGCTCAGCAGCTCGATCATGGAGGTTCCGGCGGTTTTCGGGACGTGCAGGAACACCAGCGGCTTCGCGGTCATGGCGCCGCCTCCGCCATGGCGCGTATGGGCAAGGCGGCTTCGCCCCCGCCGTGCTCGCCCTCGTCGCGCAGCCAGGCGAGAGGGATATCGAGGCAGTGCGCCAGCGTGGCCAGGTGGTCGGCCCGGATCGGCACCGCGCCGCGCTCGTACATTTCGAGTAGGCGCGGCGGGATGCCAGCCTCGCGCCAGACCCGGTCCGCCGCCACGCGGGTCATCTCGCGTGCCAGCTTCAGCCGGTGGCCAGCGCCTCGGTCGGGGTCCTCGCGGGCAGGACGAGATGCGTTCATGGCTATGATCCTCACTTTCCGGAACACTGGCCGGGGCGGGGAAGATCGAACGGCGTACGCGGTTTTTCCGTCAAACCGGCAAAAAAGTCAGCCGGGATTTGGCGTCAGCGGTCGATTTGGCGGCTATCTCCGCGTGTGCCCCGGCGTCAGGCGGGCCAAAGCCATGCCGCGCCGCGCACGCCCGAGCTGTCGCCGTGAAGGTTCTTGACGACTGGCGTGGTGACGAAATCGGAGAACACGTAGGTCTTCATCAAGCGCGGTACGACTTCGTACAAGTGCGCCATATTGGACAGGCCGCCGCCGAGCACGACCACGTCGGGGTCGATCAGGTTGACCACGACCGCCAGGCCGCGCGCGAGACGATCGGCGTGGCGTTCCAGGGCAACGATGGCGCGGACCTCGCCGGCGGCGGCACGCCCGGGGATGGAGCTGGCGTCGCGCGCCTCTGGACCGTCGCACGAGATTGCGAGGCCGGTGCCCGAGATCCAGGTTTCCAGGCAGTTGGAAAGACCGCACCAGCAGGGGTTGCCGGGGAGTTCATCCTCGCGCGGCCATGGCAGGGGCGTATGGCCCCACTCGCCGGCGATACGATTGCGGCCTTCCAGCACGCGGCCGTCCCAGACGATGCCGCCGCCGCAGCCGGTGCCGATGATGACGCCGAACACCACGCCCTGCCCTGCCCCGGCGCCGTCCGCCGCCTCGCTAAGGGCGAAGCAGTTTGCGTCGTTGGCGACGCGGACTTCTCGGCGCAGGGCGTCGGCGATATCACGGTCGAACGGGTGGCCGTTGAGCGCGATGCTGTTGGCGTTCTTCACCAGCCCGGTGGCCGGGCTGATGACACCGGGGATGCAAATGCCCACGCTTCCGGTGCCGCCCAGGCCTGCCTCGGCGTCATGCACGAGTGTGGCGATGGTCGCGACCGTGTCAGCATAGCCGGCCGGGGTGGCAACGCGGTGACGACGGATCTCGGTGCCGGCGCCGTCGAGCGCCATTACCTCGATCTTGGTGCCACCGAGATCGATACCTATGCGAAAATGATTCATGCCGCACTCTGGCGTCCGGCGACACGTTGCTCAAGGATAGTCTGCATGAGTGAGACATTGCTGGACGTGAAGGGCATGAACTGCCCACTGCCCGTGCTGCG
>JANXXW010000433.1 GCA_025350425.1 Rhodospirillales bacterium | reverse complement strand
CGGCCGACATGGTGGCAGCATTGCGGGCGCGTGGCGGCTTGCACACGGCGGAGGATTTCGCCCGCGGGCGCACCGCCGCCGAGTTCGTGGACCCGATCACCGCGTCCTGGCACGGGCATGACGTGTGGCAATGCCCTCCCAACGGCTCCGGCCTGCTGGTGCTGATGATGCTCGGTATCCTCGAAGGTTTTGGACCGGCGCCCGACGGGCCGCTCGGTCTGGTGCGCCTGCACCGCCACCTCGAAGCCGCCCGCCTCGTGTTTCGCGACCGCGACGCCTTCCTGGCCGATCCCGCCCAGGTGGAGGTGCCGGTCGCGCGGCTGACCGACCCCGCGTATCTCTCCAGCCTCCGCCGCCTGATCCGCGACGACGTGGCGATGCCGCATCTGCCCGCGCCCGGCGAGTCGGCGCTGCCCGTGCATCGCGACACGGTATATCTCTGCGTGGTCGACCGCGACGGCAACGCTTGCAGCTTCATCAACTCGCTGTTCCAGGGCTTCGGCTCCGGCATCCTGGCGCCGGCCTCCGGGGTGATGCTGCATAACCGTGGCTACAGCTTCCGGCTGCAACGCGGCCATCCCAACTGCATCGCGCCGCATAAGCGCCCGATGCACACGATCATCCCCGGCATGTTGACCAAGGGCGGCGTGCCTGTGATGCCCTACGGCGTGATGGGCGGGCATTTCCAGCCGATGGGGCAGACGCTGTTCCTGACCAACCACCTCGATTACGGGCTGGATATCCAGGAGTCGCTGGACCTGCCGCGCATCTTGGCCATCAACGGCAAGGTGGAGGCCGAGCGCGGCATCCCGGCAAATGTGTTGGCCGGGCTGGCCGCGATGGGCCACGAGGTCGGGCCGGTGGAGAATCCGCATGGCGGCGGGCAGGCGGTCTGGATCGACCACGAACGTGGATGCCTGATCGGCGGCTCCGATCCCCGCAAGGACGGCATGGCGCTTGGCTATTGAGGCATCCATCACCGAGGCTTCCGCTACGCGGACGGATCACGGCGGCAACTTCAACCTGCTGCGCGTGGCGGCGGGTATGGCGGTGGTCTATGGCAACGGCCTGATCCTGACCGGTGCCCCCGCGAGCGCGTTCTGGGGCGCACCGTTCTCCCGCTTCGCGCTCGACCTGCTGTTCGCCATCAGCGGCTTTACCGTCGCGGGAAGCTGGCTACGGCGGCCCCACCTGCTGGCGTTCGTAGCCGGGCGGCTGCGGCGGATCATGCCGGGTCTGGCCCTCTGCGTCCTGGTGTCGGCAGCCATCATCGGCCCGCTCGCGACGCATCTCCCGCTGCGAGGCTATGCCCTGAACGGAATGACGTTGGACTACCTGAGCAATATCGCATTCGTCGAGAAGCTGTGGCTCCCCGGCGTGTTCCAGGGGCAGCAATGGGTCGGGACCGTCAACCCGATGCTGTGGACGCTGCTGCCGGGATTGCTGTTCTGCCTGGCTTTGCCGCCGATATTCCTGCTGCCGCCACGCTGGCGCGTTTGGGGCATCGCGGCTGGCGCAATCGCGCTGTCCCTGCCGCTGGTGAAGGGGGCGCATTTCTACCATCCCCGGCACATCGATATCCTGATCGAATTGCCGTTCTTCATAGTCGGCGCAGCACTGCGCCACATCCAGGATAGGGTGAAGCAACTCTGGCGCGCCGACGTCGCCATGCTGCTGTTCGCTGCCAACTGGGTCTCGGCGACATGGCTCGGTGAGTGGAACCTGATCCTCGAATGGGTCAGCCTACCCTACTTGGTGGCCTGTTTCGGCCGCATGGACCTGCCTCTGTTGGGCGGCCTCGGACGCTGGGGGAACCCGGGCTATGGCCTGTATCTCTACGCATTCCCGATCCAGCAATCGGTAGTGGCGCTGTGGCCGGCCTGCCCGCATCCCATCATGCTGTGCGGCGCATTGTCGCTGGCGGCCGGCTATGTGTCGTGGCACCTCGTCGAGCGGCCGGCGCTGGATTGGACGTGGCACGGGTCCAGCCTGCGCCGGCTGTCGTATCCGGCACCATGAACGTCAGTCGCCGCAACAATTTCGACTTCCTGCGCCTGATGGCCGCCCTCATGGTGATCCATGGCCACGGCTGGAACATGACCGGCGGCGTGGGGCCGGGATTATGGGGCGTGCCGTTCGCCCGCGTCGGCCTCGACGTGTTCTTCAGCATCAGTGGCTATCTCGTGACAGGAAGCTGGGAGCGCACGCCGCGCCTCGGGCCGTTCCTGGCCAAGCGCGCGCTGCGCATCTTTCCCGGTCTCGCGGCCTGCGTCCTCGCCACGATCGTCATAGTGGGTCCGCTCACCACCACCCTGCCCATCGCAGAGTATCTCCAGCGCAACGAAACCTGGCGTTATCTGCTTAATATCGCGTTGAGATTGCAGCTTTTCCTGCCTGGAGTGTTCGTGGACCTGCCTGAGCCCAGGGCCGTCAATGGCTCGCTGTGGAGCCTGGCGCCGGAGTTTATGTGCTATCTCACCGTCCCGCTGATCGCAGTGGCGGCTTGGCGTCGCCCCATCGCGCGGTGCTGGGCGCTGGCGTCGTTGGCCGTGGCCATCGGCGGCACCGGCCTCTACATGTTCGAGGGCGCGGGGGCGCCGGACCCCAGCATTTACGGGATCGCGTTAAAATACGCCCTGGTCGAGGTGCCGTTCTTCTTCGTGGGCGGCGCGCTGGCGTTGCTGGCGCCGCGCGTGGCCGGGCTGTGGCGGGCCGACCTGTGCCTGCTGTTCTTCACGCTCAACTACGTCATTTCGTCCTGGTTCGATTGGTGGAACCTGCCGTTTGAGTGGCTCACGCTGCCCTACATGGTCATTTGCTTCGGCCGCATGTCGCTGCCCGTGGTGCGCGGCGCGGGCCGGTTCGGGGATATCAGTTATGGCATGTACCTATATGCCTTCCCCATGCAGCAACTGATCCTGACGCTTTGGCCCGGCCTCGCCTTCCCGGTGCTGACCTGCGTGGTGCTCACGGCGTGCGTGGCCTATCTTTCCTGGCACATGGTCGAATACCCCGCGATGCGCGGCCTGCGGCGCGCCCGCGCCACCGCGATCCTCATGCCCGCCACTCCCAAATAGGGTATCGACATGGCTTTCTGGCTTGCCCGCCTGGCACTGGCGGCGACGCTGATCCTGCCGGCGTTCCTGATGCACGGCCGCGCCGTCGCCGAGATCCTGATCGGCCTCATCGACCTCTGTTTTCTGGCCCGGTGCGCGCTCGCGCGTGACTGGACGTGGCTTGGCTCCGGATGGGTCCGGGTGGCCGCGATCTGGTGGGGCTGGCTGGTCATCTGCTCGATCCCCTGGATCAGCGGCGGCAACGGCGGCAATCTGATCCAGGCCATCGCCATGGGCCGCTTCCTCGTCTTCGTCGCAGCACTCGAGCACGACGTGCTGAAACCGGCCGCCGCCCGGCTATGGATGCAGCGGGTGGTGATGGCCACGGCGCTGTATATCGGCGGGCAAAGCCTGCTCCAGTTCGTCACCGGGCACGACCTGCAAGGCTTCCCCCGTAGCGCCGATGGCGCACTCACCGGACCGTTCGAGCATCCCCGCGCCGCTACCCCGTTCTCGCGGCTGCTGTTCCCGGCGATCTTGGCGATCGGCAACCTGCGGCTGGTTCTGCCCCTGATCATCGCCGCCACCGGCATCGTCGTGCTGATCGGCCAGCGGATGCCACTGCTCCTGACGCTGCTCGGGCTGATCCTTACCGGGCTTCTGCTGCCACGCCTGCGCACCGCCATGCTGGCCGCGATCGTCACCGGCGGGGTGCTGCTCGGTGCCTCGGCCGTGATCTCGCCACCGACCTTCCACCGCCTCGTCATCAAGTTCTCCGCCCAGATGGAGGACTTCCCGGACAGCGATTACGGCCGCATCGCCGGCCGCGCCATCGCCATCACTGCCGCCCATCCGATCTTCGGCCAGGGTTTCGACGCCTATCGCCGCGTCTGTGGCGATCCCGTCTACGGCGATGCGGCGGGCGTCTGCAATATCCACCCGCATAACCACTACCTCGAAGCCGCCACCGAAAGTGGCATTCCCGGAATGTTGCTTTTCTGCGGTCTCATCATCGCCTGGCTGGTCCCGCTCGCCCGTGGGCTGTGGCACAACCCGACTCCGCTGCGCGTCGGCCTGTTTGTTGCGGCGTTCATCCAGGAGTGGCCGATCGCATCCACCAGCGGCTTCACCGCCATCGAGATCGGCGGCTTCTTTTTCCTGCTGCTGGGCTTTGGCCTCGCCGAGGCCCGCGCAACCTAATCCGGCCGCACCACCAGCACAGTCCCGTCCAGGCCGACCACCCGCAGCATCGCCCCTGGCTTCACCTCCGGCGCGTCGGGGATCAGCCGCGCTTCCCAGTCGCTGTCCCCCAGCCGCACCCGACCTTGCCGCCCCACGAACCCCAGCGTCATCGCAGGCCGACCCACCAAGCCCGAGCCCGGCATGTTCAGCTCGTTCGGCTTCACCTTGCGCCGCAGCGCCAACCCGCATCCCACCGCGATGCAGGCCAGCGCCGCGAACGAGATCACCTGCAACTCGAACCCCAATCCGAACGCCAGTTCCAGCAAGCCGGTCCCCAGCGCCGCGATTCCCAACCAGACCAGGAACGCCCCGGGCAGCACCGCTTCTGCCACCATCAGCGCCAGACCGGCGCCAAGCCAGATGGCGATGGGCGACAGCAGGTCTGGCGACGCCATCACGATGGTGTTGGCGGAACGGAGGTCGCCCGCGCCGCCGCCGCCGCATTGGCCGCCGCACTCGCCTGCGCCGCTATCTCCGCCGTGGGTGCGCGCAGCAGCTCCAGCGCCTGCGTTATCCCGCCCGCCAATGCGGCGGACTCCATCGGCACGATCACCAGCCGGGTGTTCGGCGCGGTCGCCAGGGCATGGAACGCCTGCACGTACCGATCGGCGATGAAGTAGCGCAGTGCCGGCTCACCACCCGCCGCGGCGGCCTCAGCCACCATCCTGGTCGCAGCCGCTTCCGCCTTGGCCAGCCGCTCACGCGCCTCGCCGTCCCGGTTCGCGGCCTGTTGGCGGCCCTCGGCAGACAGCACCAGCGCCTGCTTCTGCCCTTCCGCCCGCAGCACGGCTGCCTGCCGCTCGCCTTCCGCCTTCGCTACCGAGGCTCGGCGTTCGCGCTCGGCCGTCATCTGCAGGTTCATCGCGCGGATCAGGTTCTCCGGTGGCTCGATCTTACGAATTTCCACCCGGCTCACCTTCACCCCCCACGGATGGGTCGCGCCATCCAGGATAAGCAGCAGCTGCGTGTTGATCCGCTCGCGTGACGATAGCGCCGCGTCCAGTTCCATCTCGCCGATCACCGCGCGGATGTTGGTCATCGCCAGAGTGCTCAGCGCCTGCCCAAGGTTCTGCACCTGGTAGGCCGCCTTATCCGCCTCCAGGACGCGGTAGTAGATCACCCCGTCAACCGTCACCGTCGCGTTGTCGCCGGTGATTACGCTCTGCTCGGGAATGTCGAGCACTTGCTCCTGCACGTTCAGCTTGCGGCCGACGCGGTCTACGAACGGCACCAGGAAGTTCAGCCCGGGATTCAGCAGTCGCGTGAATGCCCCGAACCGCTCCACCGTCCACATCTGACCTTGCGGTACGGTTTTGGCGCCCGCGAACACGGTCACCACCACCAGGACCAACAGCAATACCCATACGATCACGAAGCTTTGGCTCATTTCAGTCTCCGGGCGGATATTGGCCGCCATTGCCGCTTCAATCTAACATGTGACTCCTAAGGGAGATTTAACATGATCATTGGCGCATCGGCCCCGCTCACCGTCGATCTTACCGGCCTACGTGTCGCCATCACCGCAGGCGCCGGCGGTATCGGCCGCGTCATGGCCGACGGTTTTGTCGCATGCGGTGCCAATGTCTACGTCTCCGACATCGACGAAGCGGCGCTATCGTCCTCCCCGCATCCCCACATGCGGGCTGACGCAGGCAGCGCCGCCGAACTCGACGCATTCATGGAGACCGCCATCTCCCACCACGGCGGGCTCGATGTCCTCGTCAACAACGCTGGTATCGCAGGCCCCACCCGACCGGTTGAAGATGTGACGCCCGAGGAGGTCGAAGCCACCTTGCGCATCGACCTCGCCGCTATGTTCCACACCGCCCGCCGCGCCGTGCCTGCGTTGCGGGCAGCCGGCGGCGGCGCCATCATCAACCTCAGTTCCGCCGCCGGCCGGTTCGGCTTCCGTCTCCGCAGCCCTTACGCCGCCGCCAAATGGGGCGTGATCGGCCTGACCAAGACCATGGCCATCGAACTCGGCCCGGACGGCATCCGCGTTAACGCCATCCTCCCCGGCCTGGTCGAGGGACCGCGCATCCGGTCCGTGCTCAAGGCCAAAGCCGAGGCGGCGGTGATCGGCGAGAACGACCAGATCGACCGCGCCCTGCAAACCACCAGCCTGCGCTGCTTCGTCACCCAGAACGACATCGCCAACATGGCGCTGTATCTATGCAGCCCGTTCGGTCGCACGATCAGCGGTCAAGCGTTGAGCGTGGATGGGGATTTGCAGGTTTTGGTTTGAACAACGGGCACTGCCGGGCAAGCCCGATCATGACGAAATCGAACGCCTGACTACACGCCGACTTCAAGCCGATAACGCAACCGGCCTGAAGTCGGCACCCCGCAAGTCTGGACTACCGCTGGAAGCGAGCTACCACCCGTAACCGGGGCCATACGCGAAATCCGTGCCCCAGGGTCCCCAGCCGCCCCAGTTCCAGGCTGAATCGGAATACATCTGCGCGGAGAGTTCCTGCTCGGTGGCGATGTGTTGCTGCTGCAACGCGTCCCGGTATCGGCCGTACGCCTGTTGCGAACCGACATATATACATTGGCAGACGACTGGATCAGCGTAGACGTAGCTGATGGTGTCGCCGCGGGATCGTTGGACGAAACGGTTGGCGGGAAGCCTGCTCAACATGGCTTGCCGCTCCGGGGTATTCGCGGGCCGGGCGACAAAGCCGGCCGCCGCAAAACTATCCTCCTTGCTCGCCACCATTTGCTGCTGCGTGGCACAGGCCGCAACCGACATCATCAAAGCCACGCCGAGCCCCGCGTTGACAAAATTACGTCCCCGAAAAGCGGCAATAGTCTGCAACCGTACAGGCATGACAAACATCCCTTAAAGAAGCTGATGATCGCTGAGGGACCAACTTTTCGCCAGGGTTTAACCCGTTGGCGGCACTTATGCTTGTAGTCACATACTCGTCAGCCAATGCGGTGGCATGACTGGCGTCATCCGCACGCGTGAGGCCAATAACTCGGCCAGCGCATGAACACGCTAAGATCGGCAATACCAGCCACCTCGTCACCGGGCGGCTGCCGATCCAACAATGCTGGTCTCGCGGCTACACGCCCTCAAAGCGAGTATGGAGCCGCGAGGATAACAACCGGTTAAGATCCACCGACCGACTATGGGTTGTCGGAAAAATCTCCTCGCAAAACCTTACGAGACGGCTTCTTCAGGCCGACAAAGCCACCGGCTCTGTCCGCACGCGCTTCACCAGCAGCTTGTTCAGCGCATGAACATAGGCCCGTGCGGACGCCACGATCGTGTCGGTGTCGGACCCCTGACCGTCCACCATCTTGCCATCTTCCTGCAAACGAACCGTCACACGCGCCTGCGCGTCCGTCCCTTCCGTCACAGCACCTACCGAAAACAGAACCAGCATCGCCTCGTGCGTGAAACACGCACGGATCGCATTGAACGTGGCGTCCACCGGACCGTCGCCCGACTCGTGCGCGGTTCGCGTCACGCCGTCGATCTCCAGTTCCAGTTCCGCGTTCGGCCGCACTTTGGATCCGCTGCGCACGTCCAGCGATACGAATTTGATGCGGTCATGGTCGCGCAGCACCTCGTCATCCACCAAGGCCGAGATGTCCTCGTCGTAGACGGTCTTCTTGCGGTCGGCCAAATCCTTGAACCGGCGGAACGCGTCGTTCAACTGGTTGTCGCCCACCTCGCCGTAACCGAGCGCCCGCAGCTTGTCGCGGAACGCGGCACGCCCGGAATGCTTGCCCATCACGAGGCTGGACTTCAGCAGGCCCACGCTCTCGGGCGTCATGATCTCGTAGGTCGCCGCGTTCTTCAGCACGCCGTCCTGATGGATGCCGCTCTCATGCGCGAAGGCGTTGCGTCCGACGATCGCCTTGTTCGGCTGCACGTCGAACCCGGTGATGGTGGATAGCAGCTTAGACGTCTTCATGATGTTTTCGGTCACAATCGCCGGCGCGCACGAAACCGCATCCGGCCGCGTCCGCAGCGCCATCACGATTTCCTCGAGTGCTGCGTTGCCGGCCCGCTCGCCGATGCCGTTGATGGTACACTCCACCTGCCGCGCGCCCGCCCGGATCGCGGCGATGGTGTTCGCCACTGCCAGCCCGAGATCGTTATGGTTATGCGTGGACAGCACGATGCTGTCGGCCCCCGGCACGCGTTCCCGCAACATGGTGAAGATGCGGAACATATCCTCGGGCAGCGCATACCCGACCGTATCAGGGACGTTGATCGTGGTCGCCCCCGCGCGGATCGCGGCCTCGACGCAGCGGCACAGGAAATCGGGATCGGTCCGGCTGCCATCCTCCGCCGACCATTCAACGTCGTCGGTGTACTGCCGCGCCAGCAACACGCTTTCACTGGTCAGCGCGAGCACCGCGTCCGGCTCCATGCGCAGCTTGTATTTCATGTGCAGGGGGCTCGTGCTCAGGAACACATGAATGCGCTTTCGCTCAGCCGGCGCCACCGCCTCGGCCGCACGCAGGATGTCGGCCCGCCCGGTGCGCGCGAGCCCGGTGATCACCGGCCCTCGGATGTTCTCTGCGATCAGCTTCACGCTCTCGAAGTCGCCCTGGCTGGCAATCGGGAAGCCCGCCTCCAGCACATCCACGCCCAGTTCGGTCAAGGCCGTCGCCATCCGCAGCTTCTCCTGGATATTCATGGAGAAGCCGGGCGACTGCTCGCCATCGCGCAAAGTGGTGTCGAAGATTATGATGCGGCTGTCGTCCAGCGTGCCGAAGCTGGGATGTTGAATGCTCATGTCGTGGTCGTCCTCGGGAAATCTCGTTGCGATGATCGGGCCTTGCATCCCCTGGACGGGTACCGGCGATCAGTCGCGCGGCGTCACACCCAGGGGCGCGTAAGTCGAAGCACCTCGAGAAGTCGCACTGCAAACATGACATTAGGCTATCCGCGCAGGCCGAACGATGCAAGCTTGTGCAACTATGTATAAAATTGTCCTTTGCCGTGCCCTGCACCCCGCCGCCATGGCCCTGCTGGAGGCGCGGTCGGACATTGCCCTCACCGTCCTCACCACCGCCTTCCGCGGCCCTCCCATGCAACGCGAACTGACCGAGACCATCGGTGACGCCGATGCGGTCATGGTCGGGCTCGAACGGGTGGACGAAGACCTGCTGGCCCTCGCCCCGCGCCTGCGCGCCATCAGCCGCTTCGGCGTTGGTTACGACAGCCTCGACATCCCGGCCTGCACGCGGCGCGGCGTCCTGGTCGGGGTGGTCAACGGCGCCAACGATCAATCGGTCGCCGAACACACCATGATGCTGATGCTCACCGTCGCGCGCCGCACGATCGAGATGGATGCCAGCGTGCGCACCGGCACGTGGATGCTTCAATCCGGCCGCCGGATGCACGAACTTGCCGGCCGCCGCGTGCTCGTGATCGGCTACGGCCGCATTGGAACGCGCGTCGCCCGGCTCTGCAGCGCCTTCGGCATGGAGGTCATGGTGAACGACCCCGCCTTCCCCACACCCCGCATCGCCGCCGACGGGCACATCCCGGCGCCCGACCTCTCCGACGCTATCGCCGAGGCCGACATCGTGACACTGCACTGCCCGCTCTCGGCGTCCACGCGCAACATGATCGACGCGGCCTTCCTGGCCCGCATGAAACCGACTGCCTGGCTCATCAACACGGCCCGTGGCAGCCTCGTGGACGAAGCCGCGCTCGCCACCGCGCTGACCAACGGTACCATCGAGGCCGCCGGCCTTGATGTGCTGCAACGCGAGCCGCCGGATAAGGAAAACAGCCTGTTCGGCCTGTCCAACGTGGTGCTGAGCCCGCACAACGCTGCCGCTCCGTTGGAATGCTACGAGAAGATGTCCCAGCGCGCCGTGCTGAACCTGCTCGATACGCTGGACGGCCGGATCGATCCCGGCTTCACGGTCAACCCCGAAGTGCTGCAGCGCAACGCTGGGTGATTTTCCACGTTGCACTGGCCATGCAAACACTTCGCACGCCTCTCATCCTGGCACTGTTGATGATGGCATTCCTGGCCGGCTGCACGAACTCCAACTACACCGTCGGCGGACTGGGAATGATACCCGGCGGCGTCTACACCCCAGGAAGCAATATCAATCCGCTTTCGCCCGGCATGTTCACTGGCGCGGGCTGACTGCCTGGGAAGGCGGTCAGCCCGGACCGAGTGCAACTCTAGCCGAGTATCAGCGCTGCGGCGGGCCTTCCGACCCCGTGGCGCCTTGATCCTGGGAGCGAGAATTCTGGCTCTGCGCGGCTTGGTTGCGCGCGGATTTGTTGGCCTCGTGCCGCCCGATCACGCAGCCGGCGCCCGCTCCGAGCAGTCCGTGGCCGCCGGCGACGTGGCCAGCCACTCCGCCCACCGCGGCGCCCTTCAGGCAGCCTGCCGCGTCAGCCGGCTGCGAGCTCATCGCGAATCCGGCTATCACCGCCACAACGGTCGCAAACATCACAGTCTTAATTTTGAAGCCCTCCTACGTGAGCCGTATGAACGCGGCAGGTTGGGCAAAGATCACTGGAAGCTAGTGGTGCGAGAGGGGGGATTCGAACCCCCATGACCTTCGCCGGTCGATTTTGAGTCGACTGCGTCTACCGTTCCGCCACTCTCGCGCCGACAACGTCATACAACATCAACGCGCCCGACATCAACGGGACGCGAACACTGACCCAAAGCCAAGAAACCGGTTTGCGTCCCGGCGCACCCTTCGCTATACGGGCGGCCCGAACTGGTCCCGGATAGCTCAGTTGGTAGAGCAAGCGGCTGTTAACCGCTTTGTCGTAGGTTCGAGTCCTACTCCGGGAGCCAACTTCGCTGGGTCGCCGTGATCACGCCCCGCCGGTAAAAGCATTAAAAGTTATCAGCGTGTAGGTGTCTTTCACGCCTGGAAGCGTCTGGATTTTTTCGGTCACAAACAGGCCTGTGTCCTGTTCGGCCTCCAGGTAGAACTTCCCCAAAAGATCGTATTGCCCAGACGTGGAATGCAGCTCCGAAAGCTCGCTGATCTCGTCTGCCGCCCGCTTGGCCACGCTGTAGGCCTGCCCCATCTCACATTTGATCATCACGAATATCGGTCGCACGGGCGCCCTCCTGGTTACGCCCGACGATGCCACGCCGGGCTGCGCTTCGCCAACTGGGCTGGCGCAAGCGCGCGGCCCGGCTAAACTCTATTCCCGGTATCATTGGGGACACGGCATGAGCGGCATGTTACGCACAGGTGGACGGATTCTGGCCGACGCGCTGGTGGCGCAAGGGATACGCCATGTGTTCGCGGTGCCGGGTGAGAGCTATCTCGACGTGCTCGACGGTCTGTATGCGGTGCAGGATCAGATCGAACTGATCACCTGCCGGTTCGAGGCCGGATGCGTGAACATGGCCGAAGCCTACGGCAAACTGACCGGGCGTCCGGCTGCGGCGTTCGTGACCCGCGGCCCCGGCGCCTGCCACGGCTCGATCGGCGTGCATATCGCGCAACAGGACAGCACGCCGCTCCTGTTGTTCGTGGGCCAGATCCCGTTTGAGGAAACCGATCGCGACAGCTTTCAGGAAGTCGATTACCGCCGGATGTTCCAGCCGCTCGCCAAATGGGTGACGCAGATCGACGACGCCGCGCGCATTCCCGAACTGGTCGCCCACGCCATGGACGTCGCCACCACGGGGCGGCCTGGCCCGGTGGTGATCGCGCTATCGGAGGAAATGCAGAAACGCCTGGTCGACGTGCCCGACATCGGCCCCGCCCCGGTCAGCCACGCCTTCCCCGATCCCCGCGCCATCCAGGCCCTCGCCACTTTGCTCGCGGATGCCCGCAAGCCGCTCGCCATCCTCGGAGGCTCGCGCTGGAGCGAACAGGGCCGCGCCGACATCCGCGATTTCCTGGTGGGGCACGACATCCCCACCACGGTCGGCTTCCGGCGGCAGGCGCTCTATGACGGCACCCAGGAGAACTTTGTGGGCGACCTCGGCGTCGGCTCCGACCCTGCTCTGGTGGCCCGCGCCCGCGAGGCCGACCTCATCCTCGCCATCGGCACCCGTCTCGGCGAGGCCGTGACCCAGGGCTACACCCTGTTCCCCGCCGCCGGTGGCGTCCCGATTGTTCACATCTACCCCGATGCCTCGGAAATCGGCCGCGTCTTCCGCCCCGCCTTGGGCATCGTCGCCGATATAAACGTTGCGGCCCATGCCCTCGCCGCACTTCCGAAGCCCGCCAGCAAGCCCTGGTCCGCCTGGACGCATGAGCTGCGCGCCCTCCGCATGGCCGGCATGGCGACCCCTGAGCAGACCGGCTTGCTAGACCTCGGCCAGGTAATGCGCGAATTGGCCGAATTGCTGGCGCCCGACGCCATCATCACATGCGACGCCGGCAACTTCGCAACCTGGCCGCCCCGCTTCATCAATTTCCGCGACGGCCAGCGCTTCATCGGCCCGACCAACGGTGCCATGGGCTATGCCGTCCCGGCCGCGATCGGCGCCGCCATCTCCCATCGCGGACGACAGGTCGTGGCCTGCGTCGGCGATGGCGGGTTCCTCATGACAGGGCAGGAAATCGCTACGGCGTTCCATCACGACGTGGCGCCCATCGTGCTGGTGTTCAACAACGCGATGTACGGCACGATCCGCATGTATCAGGAACGTGCTTACCCCGGCCGGGTCTCCGGCACCGCGCTCACCAACCCTGATTTTGCGCGCTTCATCGAAGCCTTCGGCGGCCATGGCGAGACGGTATCGGCGACCACTGACTTCACCCCCGCCTTCCGCCGCGCCGTCGCAAGCGGCAAGCCGGCGGTGATCGAACTCCGCACCGATCCCGAACAAATCACCAGCCGCGCCACCATCACACAATTGCGTGCGGCGGCGGCAAAGGCCTGATCAGACCAGTCGGGTGGTCAGCCCTCCAGCATCCGCCGAAGCAGTTCAACATCTTCGGCAAAGCCTACGTCGCTCGCCATCAGGCTGCTGATCCGCTGCACCGCGTGCATCACCGTGGTATGATCTCGGTTGCCAAACTTGCGGCCGATTTCCGGCAGTGACCGGCTCGTCAGCTGCTTCGCCAAATACATCGCCACCTGCCGAGGGCGCGCCACCGCGCGGGCACGGCGAGCAGACGACATATCGGTCAGACGGATGTTCCAGTGCTCGGCGACCTTGCGCTGGATCTCTTCGATGGTCACGCGGCGGTCATGCGCCTTGAGGATGTCGTGCAACACCTCCTGCGTGGTCTCCAGCGTGATGGCGCGGCCGAACAGGTTGGCATGCGCCACCAGCCGGTTTAACGCGCCTTCAAGCTCACGGATGTTCGACGTGATCTTGTGCGCGAGATACTCGATCACCTTGCCCGAAATCGGCACGCCGGTGCGCGCGGCCTTGGCCTCAAGAATCGAGATACGGAGTTCGAATGTGGTCGCGTGCAGGTCCGCCACCATGCCGCAGCCCAGCCGTGTGCGAACCCGGTCCTCCAACCCCGACAAATCGGATGGAGACTTGTCCGCGGACACCACGATCTGCTTGCCCGCATCCACCAGCGCGTTGAAGGTGTGGAAGAACTCCTCCTGGGTGGCGTCCTTGCCGATCAGGAACTGCAAGTCGTCGATCATCAGGACATCGACGCTGCGATGCTGCTCCTTGAACTCCATCGTCGATTGCGAGCGGATCGCCGCGATGAATTTGTACATGAACTTCTCGGCCGACATGTATGCGACCGAGATCGCGCCACCAGGGCGCGACGGCGACATCAAATCCCAGGCGATCGCGTGCATCAGATGAGTTTTGCCCAGCCCGACACCACCGTACAGAAACAGCGGATTGAACCCCTGGGACGCCGGGTGGTCCGCCACACGGCGCGCGCAGGCATGGGCGAACTCGTTGGGCTTGCCAACCACGAAACTGTCGAAGCTGAACCGCTGATCGAGCGCCGCGTCGCTGCGAACCTCCGCTCGCTCCTCGACGCGCGCGGGCGCCGCTCGCGCCGGCATCTCCCGAACCGGCAAATCCTGCGTCGCCAACTCGGGTGTCTCGGCCTCGGGGATGGCAGCGCGCGCCGGAGGAGCACCAGCGCCGACACGAATGTCCACGCGACGGATACGGTCGTCCTCGGCACGCCAAAGATCGTTCAGGCGCTCGCCGTAATGGCTCCTTACCCAGTCGCGCAGGAAACGCGTCGGGAGGCGCATCGTGACCTCGTCGCCGTCGATCCCAACCAGCGCCACATGCCGCAACCACGCCCGGTATTCAGCGTCGCCCACCTCGGTTTGAAGCCGACCGCGCACCCTGGCCCATTGCGCCGTGAGCTTTGGCTCGTCAGCGGACACCGTTTCCGTCGGGAGTTGCGCCTGATGATTGATGCTGCCGTTAGACACCGCACACCCTGCCCCATACGCCGAACTCATTCGGCATAAACAAAATGGTTCCCATACAATGGGAAACCTACGTAATTCATGATTGAAGCGGTCGCCAAACAACGCGTCCGGTCAGAAAACCTAAGCCGAAAACGCATCTCGCGCAATCCAAAACACGCTGCTGATAGAAATCAACGGTGCTTGATCGTAACAAGTAATGCGAATTTTAAGCCGCGATCCGAGCAAAACTTGCTCGTTCGAAGTAAAACCATCGGATGAAATGCGAAGTGAGGCGCAAATAGCGGCCTACGACCGTTTCAGGTCGCAGGCCGCCCAATGATCGGCGTTAGGCGGTCGGCAGAGACTTAACGCGGGCGGACAAGCGAGAGATTTTCCGCGATACCGTGTTCAGGTGCATTACACCCTTCGTGACGGCCCGCTGCATTTCTGGCTGGGCGCTACGCAGCGCTGCGGCGGCGATGGTCTTGTCTCCGCTGGCGATCGCCAGCTCAACCTTCTTGATGAAGGTTCGCATGCGAGACATGCGCGCCTGGTTGCGGGCGGTGCGGGTCGCGGTCTGGCGGATACGCTTACGCGCTGAGGCGGTGTTGGCCATGAACTCTCTTCGCAGGCTGTGATAGTGAGATATACATAATTTACCTGTCACGCCGACGCGCGTGGCAAGGGGAGCAGGTTCTACGCAGCGGGGTGGCCGGAGTCAAGAAACTCCAGCCGGCTCATGAATTTTGCCACCCCCGCACTCGTCAACCCGGGTTTAGCCGAGGTTGAAGCTGGCCTTACGTTTCTCGGCGAATGCGGCCATCCCCTCGCGCTGGTCGGGAGTTCCGAACAGCGACAGGAACAGCCGGCGCTCGGCTCGCACGCCTTCGTTCAAGGTCGTCTCATAGGCGCGATTCACCGCCTCCTTGGCCATGACGGCGGCCACCGGCGACATTGAGGCGATCTTCTCGGCGATCTTCAGCGCCTCGACGACGAGTTGATCCGCCGGGAACACGCGGCTCACCAGGTTGCAGCGCTCCGCCTCCGCCGCGTCCATCATCCGGCCCGTGAGAATGAGGTCCATCGCCTTGGACTTGCCGATCGACCGCGTCAGCCGCTGGGTGCCGCCGGCGCCGGGGATGACCCCCAAATTAATCTCGGGCTGGCCGAACCGCGCCGTGTCCGCCGCCACAATCATGTCGCACATCATGGCAAGCTCGCACCCGCCGCCGAGCGCAAAGCCCGCCACCGCTGCGATCACCGGTTTGCGGACCCGCAACACCGTCTCCCATGTATTGCCGATGAAATCGTCCATGAATACCGCGGGATAGCTCCGCTCCTTCATCTCCTTGATGTCGGCCCCGGCGGCGAACGCCTTCTCGGACCCGGTGAGCACAATCGCCCCGATCGCGGGATCGGCGTCGAACGCCATCAACTGTGCCCCAAGCTCGGTCATCAGGTGGTCGCAAAGCGCATTCAGGGCCTGGGGCCGGTTGAGCCGGATCAGTCCGACGCGGCCATGCGTTTCGACCAGAATTGTTTCGGGCATCTCGCGTGAACTCCTTAATGCGCTGCGTGTGGCAGAAAGTTTTAACAGCGAGCGCGGCGGGAAGCCACGCGCGATCACATCGTACGCGTCGCATATCGCGTCGCGTACCCTGGTGCGATCCACGCCAACTCGCCCCGCGCGATGGTGGCCACCACCCGTTCATGGCGGGGATCGAGCAGAACCAGATCGGCCCGCAGCCCCTTGGCGACACGCCCCCGGTCCGCCAACCCTGCCGCCCTGGCCGGGTTCTCCGAGATGAGCGTCCACGCCCGCGCCAAGTCGAACGTGCCGCGATCGGCCAGCCGGAACGCCGCCGCCGCCATGCACGGATAGTAATAGTCGCTGCACAACACGTCGCAGATACCAGCCTCGGCCAACTGCGCGGCTGACGCCCAGCCAAGATGCGAGCCGCCACGCACGACGTTCGGGCTCCCCATCACAACGAAATCACCCGCCGCCCGCGCCGCCGCGCCGACCTCCTCGGCCATTGGAAACTCGCAGATGCGCGCGCCCAGCCCCCGGAAGACATCGCGCGCCGCCACGCTGTCGTCGTCATGGCTGGCCATCGGGATGGCGGCATCTCGCGCCGCCGCCGCGATCTGCCGACGCGCCTCCGGAACCCGGTCCCGGTTCTGCTCCGCCCGCATGGCTTCGGCCCGGAACCCGGCGGCATCGAGCGGCCCGCGCTCGATGTATTTCACGGTCTTTGCCGGGTCATCCAGCCGCCGTAGAATCGCAGGCGTATGGTCGTTGAACGCCAGCAGATGCACCCGGCCCTCGGCGATATCGGCCAGCGCCATGTCCAGCGCATCGAGGTTGTAGGCCTCCCACCGCAGGTGCGCCCGCATGTCGCAGGTCCAGCGTCCCCGGTCCAGCGCGTCGAGGACGGCGCGCCACATCGGCGCCCCGCGTAGTCCGGGCTCCCACGACAGGGTGATGCCGTGGAACGCGGTGGTGATGCCATTGGCCAGCAACTGCCGCTCGGTCTCCTCCAATGCTCCGGCCACCGGAAACTCCACGCCGGGACGCGGCTGCAGCTGGCGTTCGAACGCATCGCCATGAAGATCGATGATACCAGGCATCACCAACAGCCCGCGCGCGTCAAATGTCCGGAGGCAAGGGCGGCTGGCCCCGATTTCGCTGATGACACCGTTCTCGATGAGCATTTCGGTCTCATGCAGCGCACCGTCCAGCAGCACGCGTCCGCCTTCGATCAGCATGTCGGTCAACTCCGTTCCGTTGGTTCGAACACAAGCTGGACGCGCGGCGTGGGATAGCGGGCGATGCCGAACCCCACCACCGCGTCGTCCTGATCCACGTCCACGCTCTCCGAGACCAGCACCGGCCGGTTGCGCGGCAGCCGCAGCAGTGCTGCCTCGCGCGGCAGCGGCATACGAGCCGAAACGCGCGTGATCCGGCGCCGGTAGTCCGAGACGCCAGCCTCGGCCAGCGCCTCCGTGATGGTGCCGTGTGCGCCCAGCGACTCCAGCAGGCCGGGGAAACGCGCCGCCGGGTAATGATGGCTGCCGAGGCTGACAGGCCGCCCGTCGGCCAGCCCAAGCCGCTCCATGAGGATGATCCGCGCGCCCTTCTGCACGCCCAACCCGGCTGCGACCTCGGGGTCCGCGACCGTCTCGCGCAGGTCGAGCACCTGACCCGACGGCTCCTTGTTGTGCCGCCGGATCCATTCCGAGAACCGCGCACGAGACCCGATGGCGTAATCCAGCACGTCTTCGGTGACGAAGCTGCCGCGTCCTTGCTCCACCCGCACCAGCCCGCCGCGTGACAATTCCTCCAGCGCACGCCGCACCGTATGGCGATTGACCTCGAACCGCCGGGCTAGTCCCGCCTCGGTCGGCAGGCGTGCGCCGGGAGGGTGCTCGCCGGTCGTGATCTCGCGTTCCAACGTCTCGACGATCTGCCGCCAAAGGGCCACGCCTGCGCCACGAGTGGTCGTCATCGGAACTTCATCCTCGGCCGCGTCCAATCGTGCGAGTTCAGCTTGACGCTATATCGTAGCGGGCTTATTTGTCTAGACATCTACACAAGGTTCGCTCGCGATCATGTCGTCGAAATCTCCTCGGCAGCGCTGGATGGCCATCCTGGCTCGCGCCAGCACTCCAGAACTGACCGCGCTTCTCGCGCACTGCCCGGATCTGCCGGCTTTCACCGTGCTGCGCGCTCCTCAATCCGGCCTCGTGATGCTGCGCGGCCGGGCCGGGCGCGAAGGCGGCCCCTTCAATCTCGGCGAGATGACCGTGACCCGTTGCACGGTCCGCGTTCCGGGCGGCGAGGTCGGCCATGCCTATGTCACTGGCCGCGACCAGGCGCAGGCCGAATTGGCCGCCCGCTTGGATGCCGCGCTGCAAGACCCCACCCGCCACGATGCCATAGAGGCCGGGCTCGTCGCTCCCCTCGAGCGCGCCCAGGCCGCCCGGCGCGTGGCCGACGCCGAGCGTGCCGCCGCCACCCGAGTCCAATTCTTCACCATGGCGACCATGCGCTCATGAGCATCGACCTCCCCGCCTTCGCTGACCCCGTTCACGGCGCCCAGACCTGCTTCCGCGCCGTGCTGGACGCCATGAGCCGCCCCGGCGCCGTGCGAAGCGTCGGACTCGGCCTCACGCCGCCGGCGCCGCTCGCACAGGCGGCCGCGGCCGTATTGCTCACCCTTGTCGACGGAGAAACCGCGCTGAGCCTCGCCCCGTATTTCAGGCCCGCTACTGATTGGATCGCGTTCCATTGCGGCGCCGGGCTCGCCGAGCCCGACACCGCCGCGTTCGTGCTCGCCGTTACCCTTCCAGACCTTGCCGCCGTCGCTCAGGGTTCGGACGACGCACCCCAGGACAGCGCCACCATCATCCTGCAAGTCCCCAGCCTCGCCGGCTCCACCCGCTACCGCCTCACCGGGCCGGGCATCGAGACCGAGGCGATCCTCGCCGTTGACGGACTGCCGCCCGACTTCGCCAAACGCTGGGCCGCGAACCACGCCTTGTTCCCTCGTGGCGTCGATCTCATCCTGTGTGCCGGCGACCGTCTCGCCGCACTCCCGCGCAGCGTTTTTGTGGGCGAGATCTGAGATGGCCTATGTCGCGGTCAAAGGTGGCGAGCGCGCCATCGACAACGCCCATGCCTGGCTGGCCGAAGTCCGGCGCGGCGACCCCGCTATCGCCGAAATCGGCACGGACCAGATCGCCGCCCAACTCGGCCGCGCCGTCGATCGCGTCATGGCCGAAGGCTCGCTCTATGACCGGGCCTTGGGCGCTCTCGCCATCAAGCAGGCCCAGGGCGACCTCATCGAAGCCGCTTTCCTGCTCCGCGCCTACCGCACGACCCTTCCCCGTTTCGCCGCCTCCGAGCCGCTCGACACGGACATCATGCAGGTCCGCCGCCGTATCTCCGCCGTATTCAAGGATCTCCCCGGCGGTCAGGTGCTCGGCCCGACCACCGACTACACCCACCGTCTGCTGGACTTCGCACTCGCCGCCGAGGGCCAGCCACCCGCCCCGGCCCCCCGCGCCGAAGCCCCTGACGAGGCGATCCCGAGCGTGAATGCCATTCTCGCTCGCGAGGGCCTGATCGAGGCCGACGCGGCGTTGCCTGAAGGCGAGCCCGGCGACCTCACCCGCGAGCCGTTATCTTTCCCCGCCGGCCGGGATGTCCGCCTGCAAGCCTTGGCGCGCGGCGACGAAGGCTTCCTGCTTGCCCTTGGCTACTCCACCCAACGCGGCTGGGGCGGCACGCATCCTTTCGTCGGCGAATTGCGCGTGGGGGATGTGAGTGTGGAAATAACGCCGCCGGAGTTGGGCTTCGCCATCGACATCGGTGACGTGCCGCTCACCGAGTGCCAGATGGTCAACCAGTTCGCCGGCTCCCGCACCGCTCCGCCGCAGTTCACACGGGGCTACGGCCTCGTGTTTGGCCACGCCGAGCGCAAGGCGATGTCGATGGCGCTGGTCGATCGGGCCATGCGCGCCGAGGAGCTTGGCGAGGACGTCGATGCGCCAGCGCAAAACATCGAATTCGTGCTGTAT
>JANXXW010000367.1 GCA_025350425.1 Rhodospirillales bacterium | reverse complement strand
TACGAGCTGTTCAGTATCTGTGGCCGGGTGATCATGCTCACCGAGGCCTATGCGATCCATGAGCAGGATTTCCGGTCCCGGCCGCTCGATTTCGGCCTGCTGACCTATCTGCGCATGACCATGGGCGCGTTCGTGACGGCGGCCGACCTGCTTCAGGCGATGCGGCTGCGCCGGGAGTTGGCTCATGCTGTCAACGTCCAGCTCAAAACCTACGACGCACTGGTGACGGCGAGCGGCCTGGCCCCGGCGCCAGCCTTCGCGGACATCGACCCCAAGGACACGCCGACTTGGCCGATGCAGACGATGCCGTTCAACGTGACCGGCAATCCGGCGATGTCGATCCCAACCGGCTTCTCGACATCCGGCCTGCCGCTCTCGATGCAGATCGTCGGCCGAGCCTTCGACGATGCGACGGTACTCCGGATCGGCGCAGCGTTCGAAGCCGCGACCGGCCTCGCGGCACGACGTCCTGCGCTTGCGGAGATGCGGTGAAGAGGTTGGGATATCGTCGTATAAAATAGCGTCCAATCGTTTCCACCCTGGGTCATGCGACTCTCCAGCAGTTTTGCTTGGGAGCCCGGGGTGTTGCTCATGGCTTTGATCGCCGAGATCCGGCGCCGCCACTTGGTCAGCACGGAGAGTATCAGCACGCTCTGTATGAACGTACGTGATAACGCATGGCTCCACTGGGTTGTGGATAGGTGTCGAGGGTTGAACGGCGTGGTCGATGCCGATATGCGGATACGGCACACACCTCGTCGATCATGAAGCTGGCAGGATACAAGGTTCAGTGACGGACTCCGATATCATTGCGCGGAACGATCCAGGCGTTGCCGAGCAGCGTTCAACGCGCATCGTATTTTTCATTACTGGCCTTGGCAGTTCCGCCTGGGCCGCACTGGTTCCCTTCGCCAAGTTACGAGCCGGCATCAGCGATGGCGCGCTCGGTTTGCTTCTGCTGTGCCTGGGCATCGGCTCTATCGTCATCATGCCGGTCGCTGGCACTCTCGCAGCCAAGTTCGGCTGTCGTCGCGTCATGATCGTCGCCGCCGTGGTCGTCGCCACGACACTGCCCTTTCTTGCGACTCTTTCAACGTTCCCGTCGCTGATCATGGCGCTGATGATGTTCGGCGCGGGTATTGGCGCCATCGATGTCACGATGAACATCCAGGCCATCATCGTAGAACGAGGCAGTGGACGCTCGATGATGTCGGGCTTCCATGGCCTGTTCAGCCTGGGCGGTATCGCTGGCGCCGGTGGGATGGCGGCGTTGTTGAGTGCCGGCGCCTCACCCCTGGGGGCAACCTTATGCGTGTCGCTTTGTGTTCTGGTCGGGATCGCCGTATCGGCCTCGCGCCTCCTGCCATATGGCGCCAGAAACGACGGTCCATCCTTCGCCATCCCACATGGGATCGTGCTGTTCCTCGGGATGGTGTGCTTCGTGCTGTTCCTGGCCGAGGGCGCAGTCCTGGATTGGAGTGGCGTTTTCCTGACGTCGATCAGACACATGGCCAGCGCCTATACCGGCCTCGGTTATGCTGCGTTCGCCACGACGATGACGATCGGCCGGCTTGCCGGTGACCGCATCGTTGACCGTTTGGGACAACAAAAAGTAGTGATGATCGGCGGCCTGTGCGCAGCACTCGGTTTCATCATGGTAACCGCAATTCCATCTTGGGAAATGGCGTTGCTGGGCTATGCGTTGGTCGGTATCGGCTGTGCGAACATCGTCCCAGTCCTGTTCAGTGCTGTTGGACGCCAAAAAACTATGCCCGAACATGTCGCGGTTCCCGCACTCGGCACCCTTGGCTATGCCGGTATCCTTGCGGGACCAGCGGGCATCGGCTTTATCGCTCACCTGACAAGTCTCCCCACAGCCTTTGTGATCTTGGCAGCGATGCTCGTCGCCGTTGCCCTGAGCAGCAGGCTTCTCCGGTAACCAAACAACGAAACAGGACGCCCACTCAGGCGCGAGCGTGTCGGCTACAGCATTTTTTGTCCGAGGTGATACGATCTTTATCGTAACTATGAATGCCGAAAGCAGAACTGGCCGATATAGATACCCCACAGCTCGCGGCGGCTGAGCACAATGCCGAGGTGGCCTCGCCGGCGACTGTTGAGAACTGCAGGATGCGGCTTTGATCTACCAGTTCGTGTAAGAGCCGTCACGCCGGTGCAAGTGCGGCGGTTCGGAGAAGCGGAATGGGTCTCGCCGGACCAATGCCTCGTCCACCTCTACGCCAAGCCCGGGCGCGTCCGGCACTGGGTATACCGCGCCATCGAGTATGGGCCGTACCGGGAATATCTCCGCGGATTCATGCTGGATGTGCGTCTCCGCAGGTGTGGCGCGACACTCCAGCCAAGCCATGTTCGCGACGGCGGCCCCGAGGTGGATTGTTGCCGCGGTACAAATCGGGCCGAGTGGGTTGTGTGGCATCAAGTCAACGTAATGCGCTTCGCTCCAACCGGCGACCTTCATTGCTTCCGTGAAACCGCCGACATTGCAGATATCAATCCGATTGAACTCGAGAAGGCCGCCGTCGATGTAAGGTAGGAACTGCCATTTGGACGAGAATTCCTCACCGATCGCGAACGGGATGTCGGTCATTCCCCGCAACTGTGCGTATGCGTTCGGCGTCTCGTCGCGGATCGGCTCCTCCAGGAAATCCAGTGTACCCAACGGCATTTTCTGGCAGAACGAAGCAGCCTCTGCGACACTAAGGCGATGGTGGTAGTCGATACCGAGCGTCACGCCATCTCCTAACGCCTCCCGCGCCTTGGTCATCCACGGCGCGGTCGCAGCAATAGATTGTCGTGGCTCGAACAGATTATTCTCCGCACGCTGGCCGGCGGGGATGAAACGGATACAGTCCCACCCCAGGCCGACAAGCATCTGGGCCTGTTCGATCATCTCCGGCCCCGGTTCGGCGCCAGTGGTCGCGAAGGTCGGGATGTGGTCGCGCTGCTTACCACCGAGCAATTGATAGACGGGCACGCCGAGTGCCCGGCCCTTGATGTCGTACAAGGCGATATCCAAGGCGGAAATAGCGGCGGTGAGCACACGGCCGCCCTCGAAATACTGGCTCCGATACATCTCCTGCCACAACGCGCCGGCGCGCATCGGATCGCGGCCGATCAGGAATTCGCGGTAGTGTTCGATGGCGCCGGCGACGGCACGCTCGCGCCCGGAAAGTCCGGCCTCGCCCCAGCCGCTAACCCCCTCGTCAGTCTCAATCTTGACCAACATTTGGTTCCGTGTGCCGACCCAGACGATGAAGGGATGGATGGCGGTGATCTTCAAGGTGCTCTCTCCCGGGAAATTCTTTCCAGGCTACGGCCGATCGGCAATGGTGTAACCAAGGCAGATGTCTCCAACTGGCAAGGCCTTGTCGGGGCAAGACGGCGGTGGTCGCAGTAGGATTTGGGGCCGGATGGGAAGGTGACGCCTCTGGCAGCTCGGTCGACCACCAGGCTACCATGCGCGAAACCGACGGTCTGTCGTTGAGGAGGTCTGTCCGTGCTGAACCCAAGCAAAACCGCGCTTACCAAAGTGGCCTTGTTCAGCAAGGAATATCCACCCTACGTCTATGGCGGGGCGGGCGTGCATGTCGAGTATCTCAGCCGGGCGTTGGCCAAGCTTATACAGGTGGAGGTCCGCTCGTTCGGCGATCAGGTCGTGGACGAAGGCGCCCTCATTGTTCGTGGCTACCAGCAATGGGAGGAAACTAAAACCAGCGGCGATCCACGCTTCATGGGCGCGATCGACGCATTCGCACGCTCGCTGGCAATGGCCAAGGATCAGCTCGACGCCCAGCTCGTGCATTGCCACACCTGGTATGCCGACATGGGAGGTGTCATCGCGTCTCAGCTTTGGGGCATCCCTTATGTCCTGACCATCCACTCGCTGGAGCCACTGCGTCCCTGGAAGCTAGAGCAACTCGGCAACGCCTACCATCTCAGCACCTGGATGGAACGCACTGCCATCGAGCAGGCCGACGCCATCATCGCTGTCTCACACGAGACGAAAGCTGACATTCTGCGCTTGTTCGACGTCAAGCCGGAGCGGGTCCATGTCATCCATAACGGCATCGACCCAAGCGAATACCGTCCCACGCCCGGCACCGACGTGCTGATCAAGTATGGCATCGACCCGGATAAGCCCTTTCTGCTCTTTGTCGGACGAATCACCCGGCAGAAGGGCATCATCCATTTGGTCAACGCCATTCCGCATATCGATCCGGCGCTGCAAATCGTGCTCTGCGCTGGCGCTCCCGATACACCGGAAATCGCTCGTGAAATGGAGGAGGGCGTCGCCAGGATTGTCGCTCATCGACCGGGCGTGATTTGGATAAGAGAGATGATCTCTCGAGCCGAGACCATCCAGCTTTATACGAATGCCGCGATGTTCTGCTGCCCTTCGGTGTACGAGCCATTCGGTATCATCAATCTTGAGGCGATGGCCTGCGAGACTGCCGTTGTCGCTTCTGCCGTGGGTGGCATTCCTGAGGTGGTATTGCCGAACGAGACTGGGTTGTTGATCGACCCGGACCTGCTTCCCGGCTCGTTCGAACCCGCCGATCCAGCTGTGTTTTCACTGAAACTGGCTGATGCCATCAACCAGTTGGCACGCAACCCGGCATTAAGCGCGCGTTTGGGAAAGGCCGGGCGCGAACGGGCAATCGCACATTTCAGTTGGGATGCCATCGCACGGAGCACTATGACGCTCTACCAATCGCTGTTGGCAGGTCGGGACCGGTAACTCCGGTCAGAGACCCTATGCCTTTCGGTGTGTATCGAGCCCAGTGCAGGATATAAACGCCAGTCGGCCAAGATTTCACCACCGCGATGGAAGTCCAACAAACATCGCAACCAGGAGCCATCCGCCTGTGGCAAACCCCACCCCGGACCGCATCGCCTACAAGATCATGACCGCTGACGAGATCGAGCAGCTACAGCAGCTCGGTGAATTCCGTGGCTCGGCCGCGGACCTCGCTGACGGCTTTATCCACATGTCCACCGCGACCCAGCTCCCTGCGACGATCGAGGCCCATTATCGGGGACGCCAGAACCTCGTGCTCGTGGCGGTCGACGTGGCGAGCTTGGGCAGCCTGGTTCGTTGGGAGGCTTCACGCGGCGGGCAGCTCTTTCCGCACCTCTACGGCGTGCTTTCGACGGATGCGGTGGTCGCTGTAGGGCCACTCGAACAGGCATCGGACGGCACCGTGAAGCTGCCGGCCTGAGCAGACATGCAACGCGGGCACGCCGGCAACTATCGCCGGGGCGCGTCCGCGCACGGAGCCATGCTGCCAAAACCAACGGAACGACCATGCCCATGGCCCCGCCCAACCCGGTGCCTTCACCGCCGCCAGATCCACGGAAGGGTCAAGCTTCGGCCGACACCATGCGTCGCCAACCACCAACTCAGGGCGCATACTAGAACGCCGACGATAAACGACTCTGCCCCCGATCCGGTGCGGCACACCGGCACGCCCCAGGTCCCGCGAAGCGGCCATGCCAGTCGCAACCCGCGCGGCGTGAGCATGTCCGCGCCGAGATGCGACAGGTAGCCGATGGCCAAGGCGAATACGTATTCCTGCCGGTATCCGGCGTGCAGCAGCAATGAAACCAGTGCGAGCACCGCAAACGCCGAGTGGGTCGCGCCACGATGACCCAGCACCGCGGCGATCATCGTGGAAAGCGGCCGCGACCGTTGGCCGATCCATGATTTTGGATGATCGATATCCGGCAGGAGCGACCCGGCCAGGACCAGACCGAGATGAGCCGGATCGAGCGGAGCAAGCTGCAGCAAAGGAGCCGCCGCGATCCATGTCGCAAGGCCGACAACAACGTGAGACCTCGCCATCATCCTGGAAAGCGCCATGCTCCATCCAAAGCTGGAGGCGAGTCGCATCTCGGGCTTGGCGTCGGGGGTAAGGATCGATCGAACATTCAGCTGAATACCATTCAAGCAACGAGATGTACATTACGAACATGCAACGACGTGGGCGTGCATAGGCGCAGGTCGAGAAGCGGCGTTTTCCGGTAGGGCCGCAATGGGTGGGCGGAAACCGACTGAAGCGGGCCAAGGTCGCGTGAGCAGGCCAGCCAGGGGGCGGCGGGCGTAGCTTCGGCCAGTCGGAAGGGGGCGTCGTCGGCCTGCTCTGAGGCCATGACATGGACATTCGGCACGAGTCTCAACAGGCGCGTGAGGCTCTCGCTCGGCAGCGCCTGGCGGTCTGCGCGTGGGGCTGGGACGGAAGCCACCTTATGAACGCGTAAGACGGCGGCGGCCACGGGGCGGAATCCGGCTCCGGCACTCGCGTCCAGCGCCGCGCACACGCAGACCAGCATATCCAGCAAGGCGCATATTATCAGCGCCGCCACCTTGGCCAAATCGTCCCGCGCTCCGTCCACCGGACGCAGTGCTGCTGCATGTGCGGCGAGCCGTGCGGCCAGGGGTGCGAAGGACGGAATGGTTTCCACGATACTAGGACCATAGGCCTATTACTGCGATCGCCGCAACATATTTCGCTGCCGGGCCACCGATACATACGATGAGGGCCGAAACAGCCGTTCGACATCACTGTCCGCCACTTCGCCCTGTCACCCACATGGGGGACCAGGATCTGGGCTGCGTCATCCGTCGGGCTTTCCCGCAATTTGTGACTGAATGTCTGGATTAGATCTCATCGGCGAAGTGACAGGCGGCGAAGTGGTCTGTCTTCACCTCACGCAGCGGGGGCACGATTTCACGGCAGATATCTTGCGCCAGCCAGCAGCGGGTTCGGAACGGGCAGCCCGATGGCGGGTTGAGCGGGCTGGGCACGTCGCCGCTTAGAATGATCCGCTTGCGCCCGGTCGCCTGCTCGCTGCCGGGAATGGCCGACAGCAACGCCTGCGTGTAGGGCATGCGAGGATCGTCGTACAGCGCCTCGGCGCTCGCCAGTTCGACGATACGGCCGAGATACATCACACCCACCCGGTCGCTGATGTATTCGACCACCGATAGATCATGCGCGATGAACAGGTAGGTCAGCCCGAACTCGACCTGCAGGTCCGACAGCAGGTTAAGCACCTGCGACTGAACGGAGAGATCGAGTGCCGAGACCGGTTCGTCTGCCACCACGAATTTGGGGCGCAGCGCCAGGGCTCGCGCAATGCCGATGCGCTGGCGTTGGCCGCCGCTGAATTCGTGCGGATAACGGTCCAGATGCTCTCGCCGCAGCCCGACCACGTCCACCAGTTCCGTTACGCGTGCGTCCCGCTCGTCGCGGCGCATCTTACCTTGAACCACCAAGCCCTCGGCAATCAGGTCGCGCACCTTCATACGCGGATCGAGCGAGCCGTGCGGGTCCTGGAAGATCGCCTGCATGTCACGACGCACCTGCTTCAGCCGGCCCGGCGGCATGGACAGCACATCCTCCCGCTCGAAGATCACCTCGCCCGATCGCGGACGCTCCAGCCGCAGGATCGAACGCCCAAGCGTGGTCTTGCCGCAGCCGGACTCACCGACCAACCCAAAGGTTTCGCCGCGCCGGATGGTGAACGAGACGTCGTCCACCGCCTTTATCCATTCGGTGTCGCGCCCCAACACACCGAGGCCGGCGGGGTACCACGTGCGTAGATTGCGCAGTTCCAGCAGCACGTCGTCGGCAGGATCGGCATTGCTCATAGTGCCGCTTCCCTCGTCAATACAGCCAACATGCGACGCGGCGGCCATCGCCGGGATCGCGCAACCCCGGATCGGTGCCACACACATCCATCGCCTGGGGACAGCGTGGCTGGAACGGACAGCCGGGAGGCATCCGCAGCGCGTTCGGCACCACCCCGCCGATGGCGGCGAGCCGCTGCCCCCGGATCGCCCGTGTGGGCATGGATGCAAGCAGGCCCATCGTATAGGGATGCTTCGGATCCGCCGTGACCTGCGCCACGTTGCCGCGCTCCATGATCCGGCCGCCGTACATCACGATGACCTGTTCACATAGTTCGGTCACAACGCCGATGTCGTGGGTGATGAGCAACACCGCAGTGTTCACGCGCTGGCGCAATCCGCGCACGAGGTCGAGGATCTGCGCCTGGATCGTGACATCCAGCGCCGTGGTTGGTTCGTCGAGGATCAGCAACCGCGGCTCGTTGGCGAGCGCCATGGCGATCGTGACGCGCTGGCGCATGCCACCGCTCAACCTGTGCGGGTACTCGTCCACCCGGCGTTCGGGCGCGGGAATACCAACCAAGCGGAACAGTTCGATCACACGCTCTCGCGCCGCCGCACGGCTGAGATCCTGGTGCGCAAGAAGCGCCTCGGCCACCTGGGTTCCGACGGTGTAGACCGGATTGAGCGCAGACATCGGGTCCTGGAATACGAGGCAGATCTCGCTGCCCCGGATGCCACGGATTTCACGCTCGGACATCCCGATGATGTCCCGGCCCTGAAACAGAATCCGCCCGGCAGCGACGAAGCCCGGCGGCTCGACCAGACGCATGATGGACAGCGAGGTCACGGTCTTGCCCGAGCCGGACTCGCCGACAATACCCAGGCTCGCTCCCGGCGCGATGTCGAAGCTGATCCCGTCGACCGCCTTCACCACCCCGGCGCGGGTGCGAAAATGCGTATGCAGACCCTGCACATCGAGCAGCGGGGCAACCCCATTCGCTGTCAGGAGACTCGCTTCCGGATTTGGCCGCCCTGCATCACCATCCGGATATCGCCCAGCCGGGACAGATCGTCGAGCGGATTGCCCGCTACGGCGATGACATCGGCAATCATGCCCGGCTTGAGCGTGCCTACCTTGTCCTCGATACCCAGTACGCGGGCGGCAAGGCCGGTGCCGGAGGTGATCGCTTCGAGAGCGGAGAACCCGCCCTGCTGCATTAGCTCAAACTCCAGCGGCAATCCCTCGATCGTGGTGAAGCGCCAGCCAGCGTCGGTACCGGCCACCCAGATCACCCCAGCCTCGCGCATGCTGCGAAACTGGAACAGGTTCTCATCGAACATGCGCAACCAGCGATCGAGCACCAACTGCTCCGCTGGCGTGCGATGTTCGATTGCCCGCATGGCCTTCAAGGTGAAGCCGCCGACCGCGAGCGTACTGGTAACGGGGATGCCCGCACGCGCCACTTTATCAGCCGTGGCTGGCACGTATTCCTGATGCCCGGCCTTGTTCACCAGGAAGCCGCCATGCTCGATGCCGTCGAAGCCCGCGTCCACTACCCAGTTGGTGGACTCCGCGCACAGGCAATGCGCGGTGATCTTGCGACCTTGCCGGTGAGCCTCGTCCACCAGGGCCGCAAGCTCGCGCGGACTGTAGGACGGCAGCCAGGACATCGTGTTTACCGTGCCGCCACCACTGGCCATAACCTTGATGAAATCGGCGCCGAGCTTCGCCATCTCGCGCACCTTCACGCGCAGCCCTTCTTCACCATCGGCCTCGCCGCCGAAATACCAGGTGTGCCCGCCGGTGATGGTGATGGGTTGGCCGCAGGCGAGGATGCGGGCCCCATGTCCGTGCCCGAGTTCCAAGGCGCGGCGCGCATCGAACACCGTGCGGCGCGCTCCGCCGACATCGCGTACCGTGGTGATCCCGGCATCCAAGGCGCGCCTGGCCGCGAGTACCGAGGTGGCGACGAGCACGCCATCGGTCTCGCGCACCACGACTTCGAGCATGCTGCCGTCGCCAGGCATGTTGAGATGCACATGCGTGTCGATCAACCCGGGCAACACGGTGCAGCCCCGCAGATCGAGCGTCTCGG
>JANXXW010000352.1 GCA_025350425.1 Rhodospirillales bacterium | reverse complement strand
ATCGTCGCCGAGGGCATCCGCAGCCTGAAGGTGTTCCTGACCTACGACCCGCTCCACCTCGACGACCGGCAATTCCTGCGCGTGCTCGCCGCCGCCCGGCGCAACTCCGCTTTCGTCACCGTGCATTGCGAGAACTACGAGGCGATCGGCTGGCGCACCGAAGCGTTGCTGGCGGCCGGCCGCACCGCGCCCAAATACCATTCCTGGTCGCGCCCCGCCATCATCGAGCGCGAAGCCACCCACCGCGCCATCGCGCTGGCCGAGATGGTGGACCAGCCGATCCAAATCTTCCATGTCTCGTGCAGCGAAGTTGCTGAGGAAATCGCGCGCGCCAAGCATCGCGGATTGAAGGTTTGGGGCGAGACCTGCCCACAGTATTTCGTGCTGACCGCCGGGGACATGGATCGGCCGGGCTTCGAGGGCGCCAAGTTCATGTGCAGCCCGTCGCCGCGAGAGGCAGCGGATCACGAGAAACTCTGGCAGGATGTGCGGCGCGGCACGCTCGACGTGATTTCGTCCGATCACAGCGGATGGAGTTATGGCGGGACGCGGGGCAAGCGGGTGAACGGCATTGACGCGCCATTCCGCGACATCCCGAACGGCATCCCCGGACTGGCGGCACGGCTGCCGATCATCTTCAGCGAGGGTGTTGCGAAAGGTCGTATCGACTTGCAGAAGTTCGTCGCGCTGACCGCAACAAACCCGGCAAAGCTGTTCGGCCTGGCGGGCAAGGGCAGCATTGCACCCGGCTTCGACGCCGACCTCGTGCTGTGGGACCCGAACAAAAAGACCACGCTGACCAACGACCACATGCAGCACGTGATCGACTACACGCCGTACGAAGGCCTGGAAGTGACCGGCTGGCCGGTGGCGACCGTGCTGCGCGGCCGGGTGGCAATGCGCGATGGAAAGGTGCAGGCGGAGCCTGGGTCGGGGCGGTTCCTGGCGCGCGGGCCATACGACCTGATCAAGCCGACCGGCGTTCTCGCGCATGATTTCGATGCGTCGGAATTCGCGTGACGGATGACGATAACCTACTGACGGTCAGCGGGCTCACCCGCAGCTTCTACGGTGTGCAAGCGTTGCGCGGTGTCGATTTCGTGGTGCGGCCCGGCACCATCACCGCGTTAATCGGCCCGAACGGCGCGGGCAAGACCACGGCGTTCCAATGCATCAGCGGCGTAATTCCGCCGGATGGCGGGCGGGTGATGTTCGCGGGCCAGGACATCACGGGATGGCGGCCTGACCGCATCACCCGCACGGGATTGACGCGGACCTTCCAAATCGCGCGCGGTATCTCGCGGCTTTCGGTGCTCGACAACCTGATGCTGTACGCGCCGGACCAGCCGGGGGAGGGCCTGTTGGCAGCGTTCACCACGGGCGGTGGTGCGGCCGAGGAAGCGGTGCGCGTCCGAGCCGTGGCAATCGCGCGGCGGCTGAACCTGCTGCGGGTCGCGAACAATCCGGCCGGGGCGCTTTCGGGCGGGCAGAAGAAATTGCTGGAGATCGGCCGGGCGCTGATGGCGCGACCTCGGCTGATACTGCTGGACGAGCCAATCGCGGGCGTGAATCCGAGCCTCGCCGAGGAGATCGCCGAGCACCTCCGAACGCTGCGCGATGACGGGATCACGTTCCTGGTGATCGAACACCACATGGACCTGATCGCGCGGCTATGCGACCCCGTCATCGTGATGGCGGAAGGGCGTATGCTCACCACCGGCAGCTTTGCCGATGTCGCCGGGAATTGTGACGTTCAGGACGCCTATATGGGTTCGCGCAAATGGGCCTGATGGAGGTCCGAACCATCGTGTGCGGCTACGGTGCGGCAGATGAGATATTGAAGGGCGCGTCGCTCCATGTCGAGCCGGGCGAGTTGGTGGCGATCATTGGGCCGAACGGTGCCGGGAAATCGACGTTGCTGAAGGCGGTTGCGGGATTGCTGCGGTTGAAGTCGGGCGCGATCCTGCTGGACGGCGTGGCCATCGAGGGGTTGCCGGCGCGGGAGCGGGCGCGGCGCGGATTGGCGTTTGTTCCCCAGGAGGCCAACATCTTCCCGACCATGAGCGTGCGCGAGAACCTGGAGATGGGCGGCTTCCTCGAACGGCGCGCGACGGCTGCGCGCATCGAGGCGTTGTTCACGCGGTTTCCGCTGTTGGCGGAGAAGCGCCGCGCCGCAGCGCGCACGCTGTCCGGCGGTCAGCGGCAGGTGCTGGCCATGGCGATGGCGCTGATGGTGCATCCGCGATTGCTGCTGCTGGACGAGCCCTCGTTCGGGCTCGCGCCGCTCGTGGTCCAGGATATCTTCCGGATCATGCGCGGCATCAACGCGGACGAAGGCGTGAGCGTTTTACTGGTCGAGCAAAATGCGTCGCTCGCGCTGGAACTC
>JANXXW010000346.1 GCA_025350425.1 Rhodospirillales bacterium | reverse complement strand
TGCAGTCCGAGCCCAAGATCCGCAGGTTGCCGTAGCACTGGGCCCCCCAGGCATGGTTGTCGAAGAACAGCGTGTTGCCGTGCCCGCCAAGCTCGACCGCAAGGCGACCGATAGCGCGGGAGCGGTCGGTAACGACGATGGTGGCGCTGCCGGTTCCGCTCACCTCGATGCCGAGCTGCCGCGTGTCGGCGTCCCCGCTGTCGAGCAGGGCGAAGTCGCACCCGGCGAAGCTGTCTACGGTGGCATCGGTCACGGTAGCGTCCAGGGTCGCGAGCAGGCGTTCTTCCATGTCGCTGGTGATGCCGGGGACCATCGGATGCAGCCTTTGCCGTTCCGCTCTTGCATTGCCCGGCATCTCACAGGCTGGCAAGGTGCAGGAGCGTACGAAGTTAGGAATAACAATGCGGATTTTAGTGACTGGCGGCTGCGGCTTCATCGGCTCCGCGCTGGTGCGGCACATCATGCGCGGCAGCGACCATAACGTAGTCAACGTGGATAAGATGACCTACTCCGCGTCGGAGGACGCGCTGGAGGAGGCGGCGGGACATGCGCGCCATGTGCTGGTGCGTGCCGACATCGCGGATGCCGCCGCCATGGCCGAGGTGTTCGCGACGCACCAGCCGGACGCGGTGATGCACCTGGCCGCGGAATCGCATGTGGATCGGTCCATCGACGGGCCGGGCGCGTTCGTCCAGACCAACGTGGTGGGCACCTTCGTGCTGCTGGACGCGGCGCGGGCCTATTGGGCGGGGTTGCCCAAGGATCGCCGCGCGGCGTTCCGCTTCCACCACATCTCGACCGACGAGGTGTTCGGCGCCCTGCGACCGGGCGATCCCCCATTCACTGAAACCACCCCATACGATCCGCGTAGCCCGTATTCCGCAAGCAAAGCGGCCTCGGACCATCTGGTGCGCGCCTGGCAGCACACCTACGGATTGCCGACGCTGGTGAGCAACACCGTCAACAATTACGGCCCGTGGCATTTCCCCGAGAAGCTGATCCCGCTGGTCACGCTGAACGCGCTGGAGGGCAAGCCCCTGCCGGTCTACGGCGACGGCTCGAACGAGCGCGACTGGCTGTTCGTGGAGGACCACGCGGAGGCGCTGCTGCTCGTGCTGGAGCGTGGCGAGGTCGGTGCCACCTACGCCATCGGCGCCCGTCAGCCGCGCAGCAACCTGGCCGTGGTCCGCGCCATCTGCGCGGCCGTGGATTCGCGCCAGCCTGATCCGGCTGGACCCCGCGAGCGGCTGATCAGCTTCGTGACCGACCGCCCCGGCCATGATTTCCGCTACGAGATCGATCCCTCGCGTGCGGAGGCCGCGCTCGACTGGAAGGCGGCGCACGATTTCGAGGCGGGGCTGGCCAAGACGGTGGACTGGTTCCTGGCGCACCGCCCTTGGTGGGAGAAGATCCGGGCCGGCTCCTACGCCGGGCAGCGGCTCGGCAAGGCGGCGGCATGACCATGCAGAAGGGCATTCTCCTGGCCGGCGGCTCCGGCACGCGGCTGCATCCGATGACGCTGGCGGCGTCTAAGCAGATGTTGCCGGTGTACGACAAGCCGATGATCTACTATCCGCTTTCCGTGCTGATGCTGGCCGGCGTGCGCGACGTGCTGGTGATCTCCACGCCTGAGGACCTGCCGCAGTTCCAGCGCCTGCTGGGCGACGGCGAACGGCTCGGCATCAAGTTCACCTATGCCGTGCAGCCGAAGCCCGAGGGGCTGGCGCAGGCGTTCCACATCGGGCGTGACTGGCTGCAAGGCGAGGCCTGCGCGCTGGCGCTGGGTGACAACCTGATCTTCGCCGACCACCTGTCGGTGCTGCTTCAGGCGGCGGCGGCGCGCGACGAGGGCGCAACCGTGTTCGCCTACCAGGTCCGCGATCCCGAGCGGTACGGCGTGGTGTCGATGAACAAGGAAGGCCGCGCCACCGAGATCGTGGAGAAGCCAACGGCGCCCCGATCCAACTGGGCGGTGATCGGGCTGTATTTCTACGACCAGCGCGTGAGCGAGATGGCGGCGCGCGTGCAGCCCTCCCATCGCGGCGAACTGGAGATCACCGACCTCAACCGGATGTACATGGAGGAAGGCTCGTTGCACGTGGAACGGCTCGGGCGCGGCTGTGCTTGGCTGGATGCGGGAACGCCGGACAGCCTGCTCCAGGCCGGCACGTTCGTGCAGACCATCCAGTCCCGCCAAGGGATGCTGGTGGGCTCGCCGGAGGAGGTGGCGTTCCGCATGGGCTGGATCGACGCTGCCCGGCTCGCCTCCCATGCGCGCGGCCTCGGCAAGACGGAGCTTGGGCGGGTGTTGCTGGAACTGGCCGAGGGAGATCGCGCATGAAGGTGGAGCGCCTCTCGATCCCGGAGGTGTTCGTGGTGACGCCACCGAAATACGGCGACGCGCGCGGGTTCTTTTCAGAGATCTACAACGCCGCCGCGTTTGCGGGCGTCGGCATCGACCAGGCGTTCGTGCAGGACAACCAGAGCCTGTCGAGCCAAAGAGGCGTCCTGCGCGGGTTGCACTGCCAGATCGGGCCGAACACGCAGGGCAAGCTGGTGCGGGTGCTGCGGGGATCGATCTGGGACGTGGCGGTGGATATCCGCCGGGGGTCGCCGACCTACGGTCAATACGCCGCCGCCTTGCTGAGCGCCGAGAACTGGAGCCAGATCTGGGTGCCGGGCGGCTTCCTGCACGGCTTCTGCACATTGGAGCCGGATACCGAGGTCGTCTACAAAGTGACCGCGCCCTACGACAAGGCGGCCGAACGCGGGGTGATCTGGAACGATCCCGATCTGGCGCTCCCATGGCCGATCTCGGCGGACGAGGCGGTGCTTTCGGACAAGGATAAGGTGCTGCCCCGGCTGTCCGACTGTGATGCGTGGTATCACGCATGATCCTTGTCACGGGTGGATCGGGTCAGGTGGCGCAGGCGCTTACGGCCGGTGCCGGTGCCGGTGCGCGCTCCGTGCGGGTGGTCGGGCGTCCGAAGTTCGATTTCGACGCGCCGGACGGGATGATCGAAATCTTGCGCGAGGCACGCCCGGCACTGGTGGTGAACACCGCCGCGTATACCTCCGTGGATCAGGCCGAAGACGAGCCGGAAGCGGCCGACCGCGCCAACCATCTCGGACCGGGTCTGATCGCCCGATTTTGTGCCGATTCGGGCATTCCGCTGATCCATCTCTCCACCGACTACGTGTTCGACGGGCAGAAGGGCGCGCCGTACGTGGAAACCGACCTGGCCACGCCGGTGGGTGCGTACGGTGCGAGCAAGCTGGCGGGAGAGCAGGCGGTCCTGGCAGCGGGAGGCCACGCGATGGTACTCCGGCCTTCGTGGGTGTACAGTGCGGTGGGCAAGAACTTCGTGCTCACGATGCTGAACGCGGCCAAGAAAACCGACACGTTGCGGGTGGTGGTCGATCAGATCGGCTGCCCAACCTCGGCGGACGACCTCGCGGCCACGATCTTCGCGATCGCCGATCACGTGGATACGGAGTGGGATGCGCGCTACGGCGGCGTATTCCATGCGTGCGGCACCGGCGCGACAAGCTGGCACAGTCTCGCGGAGGCGGTATTCGAGCGGGCCGCGATCCATGGCCTGACGCTGCCGACGGTGATTCCGATCGCGACGGCGGACTGGCGGGCGAAGGTGACGCGGCCACCGGATTCTCGGCTAGACACCGGCAAGCTGGCGGATGTGTTCGGTGTGTGCCTGCCGGAATGGCGGGGCGCGCTGACGAAGGTGGTGGATGCGGTGTTTGCCCGGGAGGCGGCGGTAAGGCGGCGGTGAGACGGTAGTGGTCAAGCCGATAAGCTTGGCAACATCCTCGCCGCACCCGCATC
>JANXXW010000341.1 GCA_025350425.1 Rhodospirillales bacterium | reverse complement strand
TGCGACGCGTGGAACCGCTTGGCCGACCAGCCCTGGCGCGTCATGTCCATCGGCCTACGCGAATGGGCCAGCGGTCGTGCGGCATGAGTCCTGGTAGAAGGCTTCTAAAACTACCAGCGCCTCTCTTCGGCCGTGGACTACCGCCCGCCAGACCAAGCAGAACGGCAAGCGGCAAATATAGCGTAACTCGTCAGCGAAACGCGGGGAGGATCAACTTTCTTGCATGCCCACAGCCACCGGCGCGGCCTCGACGATCGAAATCGGTGATGCGGTGGGGACGACACGGCGCAACGCGAACCCGGCTTCTGTCAGCAGGCTGCGGAACTCGTCGACCGTCCGCTCGCGAGCTCTGCCGAACATCGCCATCATCTGTGTGTCGATCAGGTAGCTGGATGGTCTGCCCTGCGCCGGGTCGGGCTCGAGGATCTGTTCGCCGAGCAGCAGCAACGCCTCGGGAGCCATCGCCGTCCGGCAGGCATGGAGGATGCGCGCGCAATCCTGGTCCCCCCAGTCGTGCAGAACGCGATTCATCATATAGATATCTGCACCGGCAGGGACGCCGTCGAAGACACTTCCCGCCTGCATTGTGATCCGTCCCCCCATCAGCCCCTCGGGTTGAACCGAGCGCACCACGTCCTCCAGGTCGAGCACCAGCCCACGCGGCGCGAGGAAACGCGCCAGGATATGGCGCAGTGCCGCGCCGTTGCCGCCGCCGATGTCGTAGATCAACCGGGCGCCTGAGAAATCGTAGGCCGCCGCGATGGCTGCGTGGCGATTATCCGGGAAATTCGCCATCATCGCGTCGAACAGGCGTGCCTCCTGCGGGTGCTCGCGCAGATAGGCGAAGCGGCCCTGGCCCCAGGCCACCTCGTGCGGCACGCCGCCGGTCATGGCGGCGTCAAGTTCCTCCCAGGCCCTCCAAGAGCCCGGCGCGGTCCAGAACCGCGCCGCGTGGCACAAGCTGTTTGGAGCGTCCGTGCGCAGCAGATGAGAGCGCGGCGTGTGCGAGATGCCGCCGCCGGCGGCGACGCTGAAGATGCCAAAGGACGCGAGTGCGCGGAGTACTCGCATCAGCGGTTGGGGGTGCACACCGCAGGCCGCCGCCAACTCATCTAAGGTCGTGCCGCCGTCCGGTGCGATCCGGTCGGCAACTCCCAGGTCAGCCACGAGGCGGAGCATGCGTGAGACCTGGAACCCTCGCAGCAGGAGATCCAGCGCGGCCCGTTCGGGGTCGGCCATTCCGAGTTCCGCCATGGCGATACCTACTCCTTTCCAACGGGGTGGCCGCTTGCCGGCCAGCAAATCAGATCGCCTCGACCGGGCTGACCATTCGCCGAGCCTGGGTCCGTCCTGGCTGGTTGGGAGGTGGGAGGGTCACTCCCGGATGCAGGGCCAACTCAGCAAAGCCGATCCAGCAACGTTGAACGGCCATGAGTATAGACCGCTCGGAACCATGTTCGCTGAGATATCACCTCGCCTGACGCCCAAACCATGACGAACTCCCGCAGAAGTTACCTGTGTGCAGCCATGTAATATTGGAAGCCGCAAGGGCAGCTGTTTCAAGATCACGAGCAGCGTCCTGGAACATTCCTTCGCACCTGCAGGACTTCTCGCTCGCAACAACTTGATGAGGCGACCTCGTCCAACCCTGTGTCAGAAACCGCCGATGATGTTCCATCGCCTGCTTCCCGTCGTTTTGATGCTTCTGAGTGTCCCCGCAATGGCCTCAGCCCAACCGGCGACATGCCCGTCAATGTTCGCCGACGGAGTGCCGCCCGCCTTGCTGAACGCCCGGCTGGAACAGCGTACCACGCTGCTATGCAACGCGGCCTACGCCGTGGCCGCGTCCGGCGTCACGCATGGGGCGCTGTGGTCCGCCGAGCACCTGACGGCGGGCAGCGCCGAGGCCGCGCGCCAGGTGGCACGGTCCGGCACATTTCACCCCGAGGAGCGGTTGCCGCAGGCAGACCGGGCGGAACTCAGTGACTACCGGCGGTCCGGACTCGATCGCGGTCACATGGCTCCCTCGGGAGACATGCCGGATGCCCAGGCGCAGCAAGAGAGTTTCTCGCTCGCCAACATTGTGCCGCAGGCCGGCTTGCTGAATCGCGGTCTGTGGGCAGGCATCGAGAGCGCTGTGCGCGACCTTGCGACGAAGGAAGGGGAGATTTTCGTGGTCACAGGCCCGGCGTTCCAAGGGCAGCGGCTCCGGTCGATCGGTCCGAACGCGGTGCTGGTGCCAACGTCGGTCTGGAAGGCGGTCTACGACCCGCAGGTCAACGGCGCAGCCGCCTACATGTGCACGAACACGCAGAAGCCGCGATGCAATCCGGTTTCCATCGCCGCTCTCACCCGTGTCGTGGGGATCGATCCATTTCCCGCCCTGACTGACGCGGTCAAGCGGATCGCGATGAAGCTGCCGCCCCCCGCAACCAGCCGCTACAATACCAGATCAAACGTACGACGCACGCGCGGTAGTGCCGGGTCGGCGTCGAACATCCAGTGAGGAACTCGCCATGGTCAAGCTGACGCCGTTCGCCGATGAAGCCGCCTCGATCTCGATCGGCGGGCTGACGATCGAGAATGGGACCGACCGGATCTCGATCTACGGCTCGTTCGACCTGACGCGTGACAAGCATGGGCTGGCCGATGCCCGCGCGCTCAAGGCGCTGCTCGACGAGGCGGTGGCGCATCTCGCGGGTGAGAAGGACCTGCCCAACGCCGTGCCGGGACCGTTGGCGAGCAAGACGGTTCCCAACCCCTTTGGCTAGGCCCTAACCGGACCCGAGACCGACGCGCGCCGCATCGTCCGGATGTGAGACGGGATCGGCAGGCTGGTGGGAGCGTGACAACCGCATTCCGGCAGAACTGCGGCGGGAATGAACGTGCCCGCAACCGGCGGCGTTGCGGAATTGGCGGTCGCGCCCGCAACATTCGGGGCGCATCCTATGCTCCATGATTATCCCCAAATGGTTGCCGATCCTGCTGGGGTTCCTGACTGCGGTCGGCCCACTTTCAACTGACATGTACCTCCCCGCGTTCCCGGCCATCGAGGCCTCGCTCGGGGGCATGGCGGGGACGGCGCAGATCACGCTGGCGACATGGTTCGCGGGGCTTGCGGTGGGCCAGATCACGCAAGGTACGTTGTCCGACCGGTACGGGCGGCGGGGGCCGCTGATCGCGGGGACGGTGATCTACACGCTCGCCTCCATCGGCTGCGCGCTGGCGCCCAACCTGTTCATGCTGTCGCTGTTCCGCTTCATCGCGGCTTTCGGCGGCTCGGCCGGGATGGTGATCCCGCGCGCGATCGTGCGGGATCTTTCGGACGGGCATGCGGCGGCACGGCTGATGAGCCGGCTGATGCTGGTGATGGGTGCCGCGCCAATCCTGGCGCCCAGCCTGGGCGGCATCGTCCTCGGTGTCGCCACGTGGCGGGTGATCTTCGGCATCATGGCGGGGTTCGGCCTCATCTGCTGCGTGCTGGTATGGCGATTCCTGCCCGATACCCTACCGCGCCAGAGCCGCGTGCAGTTGACCTTCGGTGGGCTGGTCACACGCTACGTGTCGATCCTGCGCGAGCGAAGCTTCATCACGCACGCGCTCATGGGCGGGTTCTCCACCTTCGCGATGTTCGCGTTCCTGGGCGGCTCGCCATACGTGTTCATCGAAATCTACCATCTCACCCCCAGCATGTTCGGCGCGCTGTTTGGGGTGTCCGCTACCGGTTTCATCCTGGCCTCTCAGATCAACCCACGCATCCTGCCCCGGTTCGGCGCACATCGCGTGATGCGGGTGGCGGTTCGGACAATGCTGCTCGCCGCCATTCTGCTGACCGTGGCGGCCTTCATGCGCCCGGCCAGTTGGGTGTGGCTCGCGGTGCCGATCATGCTGGCGATGGACACCAACGGCTTCAACATGCCCAACACGGCGGTCGGCGCGCTGAGCCGGCACGCGGCCCATGCGGGCAGCG
>JANXXW010000340.1 GCA_025350425.1 Rhodospirillales bacterium | reverse complement strand
GAGATGCAGGCTGGCCAGCGAGTCTGCTCCAGCTTCCTCCCACCCTTGCTCCTGATCGAATGGCTGGGACGGCAGCGTCTCCATCCAGGCCTTCCGCACGACGTCGAAAATCGTGGGATCAATGGCGCCGACGGGGAATGTCCTGCTCAAGGCAGGGGTACTCCCGCGGGGTTGTCTGCCATTTTCAACATGGCGATCGAGTCGACTTTGCCGCCCGCCAGCAATGGAATCGACGATACCAAGATGATACGTGACGGTATCATGAAACTTGGTAGCTGGGCTCGCAGCTTTGCGCGTATCTCCTTCACGAGCCCAGGTTCGGCATGGCCTCGCGGAACAACGAAGGCGACGAGTTTCGCCGGGATCGCCCGCTGGTCAACGGCGACTTCCGCCCGCTCCACGCTTTCCATCCGACGCAGCGCGCCCTCGATTTCGGCGGGTTCCAGTCTCTGTCCATTGACCTTGAGCATCCGGTCTTTCCGGCCGAGCACCACGAACACGCCGTCCGGGTGATAGCGGCCGATGTCGTTGGTATAGAAAACACGCGTGCCGTCGCCGGAGGGATGGGGCACGAGGCGACCTAGCACAAGGCGCCCATCGATCCACTCCCCGAGTGCGTTGTAGACGCTGCGGATCAGGATTTCTCCGTCCTGGCCAGGCCTGCACGGCTGTCCCTCGTCATCGACGATGGCGGCCGCGGTGTCCGGCATGAGGGTGCCTGTCGCAACGCGGACCGGATCGTACTCGTCGGGTTCTCCCGCAAACCAGCTCATCCCGCTGGCCTCGGTGGAACCGTAGGTGGAACGAATGAGACACTGCCCAGGCAAAACGGACTTCAACGCAACCAGATCCGCCTTCAGAAACGGCTCGCCGTAGTTTTGCACTACGCGGAGTTTGGCGAAGGTGGCCTGTGCCTCCGGGAGTAACGCCAGTCCACGAAGCAGCGAGGGGGCGGCGCGAAGAATGGTGACAGGGCGCCGAGCCAAGGTTGTCATCAGGCCATCGAGGCCATTGGCTTTGAGGTCGAGCATCTGCATGGACGCTCCTGCGAGCGGGTAACTCAAAAGCGCGGTGAAGCCGCCGAGGGACGAGAATGAGGAGAGTGAGAGCACGCGGTCATCGGCACGCACGTGAAGCGCGTCATGTGTCGTTCTGGCCCAGTGCAGCATCGTTCTCTGGCTGTGCACGATCGGCTTGGGCATCCCCGAGCTGCCTGACGTGCACATGATGATGGCGGGCTGGTCCAGATCCATGAACTGGCTGGACAACCGCAATGACGTGGCTGCGTACTCGAAATGACTTGGCACTCCGGCGGCGCTGACGTTCGGCCAGTCCAGCGACGCCATCCGTTCTGGCGTGGTCAACACCAGCCTGACCCCGGTCATTGCCGCGATCGCGCGGTTCCGGTCCTCCGGATAGGACTGGTCCATCAAGACGGAGGGATAGCCGGCTGCCAGGCATCCAAACACCGCGACCGCATAGGAAGCATCCGAGGGCAACAGGATGCCGACCGGCCCCGATACCGGGCCGGCAGCGCCAAGCCGGTCTTTCAGGTCGAGCACGGCCCCGAGGAACGAGCCGTAGCCGAGCGAACCACCGTCACCATCGATCACAGGCCGGTCGGGACCTTCCACCGCAATCGACTGTAGCGTGTCAATGATCGGGCGTGCGACTGCCGGGTCTGTGAACGGACGATACGGCCTGTCGATCGGCCCCCTGCTGTCGGGCCGGATATGGGGCGTCCGGATCCAGTCTGTCTCGTTCAGCATTTTGCGCCGCGATGTGTCGGTGTGATTACGGGAAGGTAGACTTCGTTTAATAGAGGCTTACGCACGAATATGACAACTTGATACGGTAACGTACCGTAGTTGCCCGCAACCATGGAGCGCCTGTTCCTGTAAGTCGCCTCTGCGAACAACGAGATATGCTTCACGTTCGAGATGCCCATTGCAACTCTCTAAACTCGTATTCCGTTTACGATATTATGAGCGACAACCAGCCCGTCGATAGACCTATGCCGGTTATTGTGGTCGTGGCCGAGGACGAAGTCCTGGTCAGGATGATGACGGTCGCCAGACTGAGTGATGCCGGATTCGAGATCATCGAAGCGACCGACGCCGCCGAAGCAATCGAGATCCTGAATTCGCGGGAGGGTGGCATTCACGTCCTGTTTTCAGACATCAACATGCCCGGCGCGATGAATGGGCTCGAACTGGCCCATCACGTGCGGACCCGCTGGCCGTCGATCGCCCTGGTCCTGACCTCCGGCTTGGCTTCCCCGACGATGGGCGACATGCCGCTCAATTGCCGGTTCATACCCAAGCCGTATAAGTTGCACCACGTGATCCATCATCTGCGGCAGATATCCCCCGGGTAGCGCCGTCGCCATGACAAAGGATGGATGGGCCGCCACTGGCGACATCGATAACCAGCCGCCGCCGCTCGAAAACCATAATCTTTTCACCACCGACCGGGCGTTGCGGGAGGCCACCCTCCGTGATGGCGCTGCCTGGGCGGAGAGTGGTCTCGTACGCTATGGGGCAACGCTCGGTACCGCCGAGGTGATGGCGCTCGGTCGCCAAGCGAACCAGAACCCACCCCGGCACCACCCATTCGACCGCTTCGGACAACGCCGTGACGAGGTCGAGTTCCATCCCGCTTGGCACGCCATCATGCAACTCATCATCGGCGAGGGCCTCCACGCCGCACCCTTTGCCGAACCTCGACCCGGCGCGCATGTCGCCCGCGCCGCCGCCTACGTGATGCACGGACAGGTCGAACCCGGCAGCCTGTGCCCGACAACCATGACCCATGGCGCGATATCTGTGCTCCAACGCGACCCGGAACTCGCGCTGATGTGGCTGCCTACGATTCTCTCGCGAACCTACGATTCCCGCGCAGTGCCGGTCACCCAGAAATCGGGCGCGCTGATCGGCATGGGCATGACCGAGCGGCAAGGCGGCTCCGACCTGCGCGCAAATACCACGCGCGCACTGCCCGTCGATGGTTCCGGCCCGTGGGAGACAGGTTCGCGCGCCTATCGCCTTACCGGACACAAATGGTTTTTCTCGGCACCGCAGTCGGACGCCCATCTGGTGCTGGCCCAGGCGCCGGGCGGCTTGTCATGCTTTTTCATGCCGCGTGTGCTGCCCGACGGCTCCCGCAATGCGATCCAGATCCAGCGGCTCAAGGACAAGATCGGCAACCGCTCGAACGCCTCGGCCGAGGTGGAATTCGATGGCGCATGGGCCGTGCGGCTCGGCGAGGAGGGTCGGGGCGTATCCACCATCCTCGAAATGGGCACCTACACGAGGCTGGACTGCGCCCTCGGCAGCGCCGGCCTGCTGCGCGGGGCCGTGGCGCAGGCGTTGCACCACGCGGCCCACCGCAGCGCGTTCCAACTCCACCTTGTCGACCATCCGCTGATGGGCAACGTGCTGGCCGACCTCGCCCTGGAATCGGAAGCCGCCATCGCCCTGTCACTGCGATTGGCCCGCGCGTTCGACGAGGCCGATCACGACCCGGCCTCCATGGCATTCCGGCGGGTCTGCACGCCCATGGTCAAATATTGGGTGTGCAAGCGTGCGCCGGTCGCCGTGACGGAGGCGATGGAGGTGCTCGGCGGCAACGGCTATGTCGAGGAGGGGCCGCTCGCCCTGCTGTACCGTGAGGCCCCGCTCAATTCCATATGGGAGGGCTCGGGCAACGTGATGTGCCTCGACATGCTGCGCGCCATCAATCGCGAGCCAGGGACGCTCGATGTGCTGTTCGCGGAATTGCGCCAGGCGAGCGGTGCCGACCGCCGCCTCGACACGGCCATCGCTGCGCTGGAGACGGAGTTCACCGGCCGCGCGGACCGCGAGCACGCCGCTCGCCGGCTGGCCGAGGCCCTGAGCGTGGCGTTGCAGGCCTCCCTCCTGGTCCGCCACGCTCCCGCCGCGATCGCCGATGCGTTCTGCGCCAGCCGGCTTGGCGGCCAATCCGGCCGCGCCTTCGGTGCCATGCCGGCCGGCGTTGATTGCCGCGCCATCATCGCGCGCGCGATGCCCTGCGAGTGACGCAGCGCCAGGGCTGACGGAGGATCGGCACCGCCAGATTTCTTGGCACGGGCGAAACTCCTATATGAACGCCCAAGGCCACACACACGGAACGCCATCATGCCACAGCCTGCCCACATGACCGGCCGCACCCTCCTGGGGGGCTTCCAACTCCAGCTACGGGTGATTGGCGCGCTGATGATGCGCGAGCTTCACACACGCTATGGACGGGAAGGCATCGGGTTTGCCTGGTTCATCGGCGAGCCGATGGTGTTCACGTTCGGAGTGGTAGCCCTCTGGTCAACAACGAGAGGCTCGGTCGAACACGGGATCAGCGTGATCGCCTTCGTGATCACGGGCTATACCCCCCTTGTGATGTGGCGGCATTGCTTCGGGCAATCCGTCAGTGCCCTTAAGTCAAACGGCGGCCTGCTGTATCATAAGCAGATTACATTCCTCGATATCATACTCACGCGCTGCGCGCTCGAGATTGCCGGATCGGTTCTTACATTCGCGATCAGCATTCTCGTGTTTGCGGCGTTGCTTGGATTGGTGAAGGGCCCACACGGAGACCCAACACTTCTTGTGAGCGGCTTCCTGCTTTTTGCATGGTTTTGTATCGCCACCGCTCTGATAGTGGCGCCGGTAACCGAGTTGTTCCACACTGCGGAAAAACTGGCGCAGATCGTCGGGTATATTTTCATCCCCCTGTCAGGCGCCTTCTGGATGGTCGACTGGCTGCCAGGTTGGATCCAGAAGTATGTGGTCATGATGCCATCGGTAAGCGGCTATGAGATGATGCGTGCCGGGTATTTTGGGAACGATGTGAAGTCGATCTACGATCCCGTTATTCCAATGTTCGTTTGCGCAGTCATGACGCTTTTCGGGCTGCTTATTATGCGGCGGGCTCGGAACCAGCTGGCGGTCGAGTAGGCTGTGGTCATTGGTCGATGCCGGTATCACTTTTCTTACATCTTCGGACTGGAGAAAAAACTGATCCAATAGACATCAGGGTTTGCGGCTCTACAAATAGCCTTTGTTCCAAGTTTCTGACCGGAAATGGAAGACCGAAGCGCAAAGTCCATCGACGGGTTCAATGACTGCGTGCGCTAGATCATTAACAGTGTCTTTCACCACATCGGCGCGGTTCATGCCGACCTGTATTTCAACCAGACCGGCTTTCGCCAGCCTCAGTGCGTGAGGACTTGGATTGCGATACGCCGCCCATGGAGGGGACCAAAGGTCGCAACACTTTTATGGGCCCACATTCCCGCCGTCATGCAGTCGTACAACGTCTTCAAGTCAGGCATTGGTCGACACGCTGCGACGCCCCGGGGAAGGAAGCCCGGATAGCGCTCTGACTCCCTTCCTCAATCTAGGCACGACTACGTTTACCCTTCTTATCGTTCCACCTTTGCGAGTTGCGATAGCGGCTCTCCGGCGGTGCCTATGATCGGCAGCATCAACGTTGCGGGGTGCGCAGCATCTTGCATCACCGTCCAGGTAAACGCGGCCGGGTTCGGGCCGGGACCCTGTGGATATGGCAAGCCGGGCGCCGAACTGGCGGCGCCCGCCAGGGCAAGCCGTATGCGGTGCCCGGAGTGGAATACATAGGCGGTCGGCAGCAGGTCCAGGCTGATGTTCTGCGCCTCACCAGGCACGAGTGGCTTCGGATCTGACAACGATTTTTGATGCGGCACGTTCAGGTAACCCTGAACCACCTGCGTGGATGTGCCGTCCGGCGCCACGTCGGTCAGGCTGAACACCATGTCGCCATCCTTTGTGTCGGACGCGGCCCAGAGCGATACATGCGGATAGCCAGTGACCTCGGTCGCCACCGGCAGCGGCGCTGTCGTCCAGGTGAGGACCTTCGTTTCGACCTCGCGCTGATCGCCAGCAGAACGCCCAACCGTGGCGCTCAGAAGTACTGGCAAGGCAGGGCCTGAGCCCGGCACATAGGGCAAGGTGACAGATGCTCCTTCGGCAGGTTGCGCCGTCAAGGCACCATCGTTCAGGCTGTTGATCGTTTTGCTATGCCCCGCCTGCAGGAACAACTTCGCCACGCGCGCGTCGGGGATCGGCCAGTCTGCCTCGTAGCGCCAGCGATCAGCCCCTTTGATGTATAGAATCACTTTCGGCGCCTTCTCCACGCCGTTATCGATGCCCTTCAGCCAGTGATCCAACCACTGCACCTGCAACTCCTGAAGGAAATCAATTTGCCAGCCATGGGAATGTGGCGCGAACAGCAGTCGCTTGCGGCTCGAGTCGAACTCCTCATACGCACGTAGATTGCCCGGCGTGATGTAATCGTCCAATCCGCCGGAGATGAAGGCGGCCACTCCGCGCGCGGCAATCGCCTTCACGTCTGCATCAAGCGTTGTGCGCGCCCGCCACCAATCATCCAGATTACGATGCTGAATCGATGTCTGGTACTCAGCCTCTGCGCCCGGCGACAGCTTGCGTGCCTCCCGGCCAGGTCCGGGCATCATGCCGGCGGGATACCAAAGCAGCCCGTAGCAATCGCCGCACGCGACCTGCGGCACGATAACTTTCAGACTCGGCGGCGCTTCCTTGGCAGTCAGCCACTGCGAAATACCCAGCAGGGATGGGCCAACCATGCCGACGCGGCCGTTGCACCATGTCTGCTTGGCCATCCACTCGACCGTGTCGTAGCCGTCCTGCCCGAACTGATTATAGAGGGTTGCGGTACCGCCAGACTTGCCCGATCCGCGCAAGCTCAGGTGAAGCACGGCATAGCCGCGGGATGCGATGTCCATCAGCACCGGGTCCGTGCTGGCGCCGGTGTTGGACGAGCGGCCATATCCGTCCGACATCAACACGCAGGGTGTCGGCGCGGCGCCCGGTGCCAGCGTCGGCAGGAACAAGCGGGCATCCAGCACGATGCCATCGCGGGCGGTGATGGTGACACCGTCCTGGATCTGCACGGGAAGGCGGAGTGGTGGGTTGTCGACATGGACCCGTTCCGGCAACCATTGCCGGTTTTCCGTCCCTGCGCCCATCTGGTAAGATTGCGCTTGCGCTGCCCCAACCGAGCAGATGAGCGCCACGAATGTGGTGCAGAGCGTAGCACGTTTCATTGTTGTACTCCCCAAGGCCATGAAACTGCCAGCAGTCCCAGGTCATGGCAACGGGTTGACGACTACAGCATCTATTCCCCGCGCTCCCGTATCAGGGCGTCCTCGCCGTTTACATCTGTTTCCAGTCGCCGGATTGCTCGAAGGTATGGGCCAACCGGTAGATCATGCCCTCATCCCAATGCTTGCCGATCAGCATCATCGACACCGGAAGCCCGTCCGACATGCCGCAGGGCACTGCCATGGCAGGGTGGTGGGTGATGTCGAATGGGGCGGTATTGGCGAGCATGTTGAGCGAACGTTCGATCACCAGCTCGCGTGGCGAGCCAGCTGGCGGGATCTCGCTCGCCTTGATCGGCGTGGTCGGCATCAGCAACAGGTCGTACTGGCCTAACACCTGGTCGTAGGCGGCGCGCATAAGGCGGACGATGTTGTGCGCCTTGCCGAAATAACGGCTGCCGTGATGCTTGCGGATATAGGTGCCGAGCAACGTAAACAGCTTGGTGGTTTCGCTCATCTCGCCGGCCCGCTGGCGCCAGCCGCGATGGAAATCCATCAGGCTGGTGACATAGAGATCCTGCCTGCTCACCCCGTAGCCGTCGCCCTGCATCATCGTCTGGGTCAATCCCTCGACACCGATCGGCGTCCAGAGTGCGCCCCCCAGGGAATGCCACGGGATCGACACCTCCTCGACGATGGCGCCCATCGAGGCAAGGCGGGCCGCAGCAGCGCGGACTTTTACGTTCACATCGGCTTCGGCGTTCGGCAGTTGGAACCCCTCGGTCACGACCGCGATCCGTACACCTGCGGCACCTTTGCCGAGAAATTCTGTGTAGGCCTGCACCTGCACGCCCAACTGACGCGAATCGTAACCGTCTGGCCCGGCCAGCACCTCAAGCAACAGCGCGTTGTCGGCCACGTTCGCGGTCATCGGGCCGACGTGATCAATCGTGACCTCGATCGGCATGATGCCGGTGTATGGCACCAGCCCGTGCGTCGCCTTCATGCCGTAAATGCCGCAGAAGCTGGCGGGCATGCGGATCGAGCCGCCCTGGTCGCCGCCGAGCGCCATGTCGGCCTCGCCGAGGGCCACGACCACGGCGCTGCCGGAAGACGATCCACCAGCGGAATAACCCATGCGATACGGGTTGTGGACCGGCCCGGTCGCGTTGGTGAAGCTGGAACCTGCGAGGCAGAACGCTTCGCAATGCGCCTTGCCAAGAATGGTGCCGCCAGCGTCCAAAATACGCTCGACAACCGTTGCGTCTACATCCGGCATGTAGCCTTCGAGCGTTGCAGTCCCGTTCATCATCGGCACGCCCGCCAGCATGATGTTGTCCTTCAGGGCGATGGTCTTACCCTTGAGCTTCCCCTCCGCCGCACCTTTGACGACGGATTTCACGTACCACGCGTTGTGGGAGTTCTCCGCAGCGCTCGGCCGATACCCGGGTGTGCGGGGATATCGTACCGGCGGAAGATTGTTCGGCATCGCATCGATGAGGTTGTAGGCGGCGATCGAGGGGCCAAACAGCCCGATGAACGAGGCGACATCGGCTTCGGTCAGGTCGAGCCCGATCTCTTGGGCCACAGCGCGCATCTGAGACGGGGTCGGGGTCTGGACGGCCATGAAAATTCTCCGATCAGGGGGCGAGGTAGCGCAGCAAATCGGGGTCATCGCGCACCTGCGCGGAGGGGCCCGACAGCGCGATGGTGCCGCGATCAATGACATAGGCGGTGTCCGCCACACGCAAAGCAAGCTCGATGTGCTGCTCGACCAGGATCACCGCCATGCGGCCCGACAGCTCGATCAGCCGCTCCGCGATCTCCTCGATCACGCCGATCCACACGCCCTCGGTCGGCTCGTCGAGCATCAGCACCCGGGGACGACCAAGCAGAGCGCGGCTGATCGCCAACATCTTGCGCTCACCGCCCGAAAGCGTGGCTGCGGTCTGGCTGAGGCGGGCGCCGAGCTTGGGGAAGAAATCGAGCATCTCGTCGATGTCACCCTTACTGGGCGCGCCGCCGCCGCCGAGTAGAAGGTTCTCGCGCACTGTCATCCTGGCAAAGATGCCGTGCTCCTGCGGCACATGGCCGATGCCGCCGCGCGCTCGCCGCTCCGGCGGGTCGGCGGTGACATCGCGGCCATCAAGGCGGATGGCGCCAGACATCGGGCGGATCTCGCCGGCCAGGGTCTTGAGCAAGGTCGTCTTGCCCGCCCCGTTGCGGCCCAGCACCGCGACGGCCCCCTTCGCGGGAACGCTGAACGACATATCGAACAGAACCTGGCTGCGGCCATAGCCTGCGCTGAGGGATGCCACCTCCAGCAGGGGGGCCGTCAGAACGGGGGATGTGAGGATGTCAGACACGGCTTGTGTAAATCTCCTGCACGCGCGGATCGCGCTCGATCTCAGCCACAGTGCCGTCGCCGAGCACACAGCCCTGATCGAGCACGGTCAGGCGGTCACAGATGTTCTTGATGAAATCGAGATCATGCTCGACGATCACCAGCGCGCATTCCGCCTTGATCGGCAGCAGCAACTCACCGGTGACGCGGCGTTCCTCGGGGCTCATGCCACCGGTTGGCTCATCGAGCAGCAGCAGTTTTGGGCGCGGCGCCAGCGCCATCGCGATCTCAAGCCATTGCTGCTCGCCGTGGCTTAATTCGCCAACGAGGTCGTCGGCCCGGTCGGCCAGACGAAAGCGGTCGAGAGCGTGCATCACTTCTTCATCGAGCCTGCGCCGCGACAAGCTGCGCAGCAGCTGCAGCGGTGCCTGCAGCGACTGCAGCGCCAGCAGCACATTGTCATAGACCGACAATTCGGTAAGCACGGCGGTGATCTGGAATTTCAGACTGAGGCCCAGCCGCGCCCGCTGGTAGGGGGGAATGGTGGTGATGTCGGTGCCATCGAAGGTGATGGTGCCGGTAGAGGGGAAATGCGCGCCTGCGATCGATTTCAGCAGGGTGTCGATCGACCGGCAGACGCCTTGAGCTTGGCCGAGGAAGCACGGATTAAACTCCCCGACCGACCCGAGTTAGCGAAACGAATCCGCAACCAAGGTCTGGCCTCGTC
>JANXXW010000318.1 GCA_025350425.1 Rhodospirillales bacterium | reverse complement strand
GCTGGACCTGGGCATCATCGGCTGCCTCCTCGAGCAAGCGGCTCTGCACGGCATTGCCGGGCAGACCGAAGATATAATCGACGGCATTGGCCTCGCACCATGCCATCACTTCAGGGCGGCGATGGGCTGCTGGCATCGCGGCACGCCAAGGCGGAGCGCAGGTCTGCTGAAGTCGCGGCCGAAGAGATCGGGACGGTGCTGCAGCAGCTGGGATGGGCACGGAGCGCCTACGCGCGGGAGTGCCGCGAACAGCTGGAGGCTGAACGCAGGCGAGATGCCATCGAGGTGCCTGGCCTCTCCGCCGAGGCCTTGGCTGCCATCAAAAATCTTGAGAATGCGGCCGCCTGGACGCCGCAACAGGCGCGCGGACCAGACCAGGCGGCCAAAGTTGCAGCAGCCTGGGCCGCGGTGGCCGGCAGCCAGCCAGTGCAAGAGGAACTATCGCGTTTCCGCGAACTGGCCTCAGCCCGACTCGGGGCTGGGCGGACTGACTACGAGCCTCCGGATTTCCAAAGGGTACGCCGCCTGGTCGGCATCGTAGTGGAGGCGGAGCGCGTGCATGAGGAGTATGCCGCGCAAACGGCCCGGCAAGAGACGGAGCGAGCGGCCGCTGTGAAACGGCAGGCGGACGCCGAAGCGACTCTCAACGAATGGCGACCCCATCCCCGGGGCCTACGTCCGTCCAGCGATCCGAGTCCGTGAGGCCGGCGTCTGCCATCGCGCACTCGACGCAGTCAGGCAAATGGGCTATGTGTCGACGTTGTCGATACTTTAAAATGACGGGATCGTTCGTGAAGGTGATGGTGAAAAAATGGGGCAACAGCGCCTCGGTACGCATCCCGGCAGCGGTGATGCAGGCCGCGCAGCTCCATCTCGACCAGCCGGTCGATGTGCGCGAGGAAGGGGGGCGGATCGTCATCGAGCCGTTCAGGCCGGAGGCCTACGATCTTGCAGCGCTGGTCGCGGGCATTACCGACGAGAACCGCCATGACGCGATTGAGATGGGGCCGGCGGTCGGGCAAGAAGCTTGGTGAGGGCGCCGAGTTATGTGCCGGACGCCGGCGACATCGTTTGGCTGCAATTCGACCCGCAGGCCGGGCACGAGCAGGCAGGGCACCGGCCAGCGGTCGTGCTCAGCCCCGCTAGCTACAATGGCCGGGCGGGGATGATCGTCTGCTGCCCGACAACGACCCGGATCAAGGGCTACCCGTTTGAGGTCGCGTTGACCGGAACGCCGCCCAGCGTGGTGCTGGCCGACCAAGTGAAAAGCCAAGACTGGCGGGCGCGCAAGGCGACCCGGAAAGGGCGGGTCAGTCCGGCCGAGCTGGCCGAGGTGCGGGCCAAGCTCGTTGCGTTGATTGGATAACTCTATCCGAGCCACCCAACCGCCCAGGCAACGCCGAGCAGGACCGCAGCGCCAAGCAGCCGTGCGCCCCACCCGAGGTGCGGTGTCCGGCTGAGACCACTGCCCGTGGGGTTCGTGGTCGTCGTGTAGTGTCAAATCGCGTTGAACTGCGTCAGAGCCGAACTGCGACCCCCATTTCGCACTCAATTACGGCTCTGACGCAGTTTCGCTGATGCTTGACGTCACGGTGCGCCAATCAGCCTTGCTTCGAGCAGGTCGAGCTTGGCGCGGCCATACATCTGTCGTTTGACCAGCTTGAGCTTGGTGATCTGGCCTTCGGTTTGGCCGTTCGCCCAGGGTTCGGTGATGGCGGCCCGGATGGCCGCGACGTCTTTGGCGACGCCGCGAGCGAGCGGGGCGATCAGGCTGACCTTGGCCTGCTCAATCCAGCCATCCAGTTCGGTCGCCGCCTTGGTCCGGATCATAGGCTGAAATCGCCCTACCAAGCTCAAGGCGTCAGTCAGGCCGGGCACGCCCGCCCCGACGGCGGCGACGGTCACGGTGTCGGCTTTGGTGGGGTGGTCGCGCCCCATGCCCGTCAGCCGAGTCAAGGTGCGGGCCGAGGATGCTTCCTGTAGTCCTTGCGCCTGCATCTGATCAGCACGCCGACGCCGTGGTGTCCATTCGCTGACGACGCGCCGGGATCCTCGGAAGCCCTGGTCCGTAAGCCTGCGCCAGAGTTCGGCGCCGTTGCGGCAGCCCGACGCCCACTCGGCATCCAGCACGGGCAGGTAAGCGTCAAGGGAGCTCTGCCGCACACGGAACACATCATCGCGCGCACCTCGGACAGTGCGCGTCGACGCACGACACGGAGTAGCGTGTCGTTGCTGACCGGCAGCATGAGCCTTTGGGCAAACCCGGCCCCCGGTCTGCCGCCCATCGCCAGGCCGAGATGATGGACGATCTCTTCGAGACGTCCGGTACGCCGAGCTCGCTCGGCCAGCACCGTCGTGTCGATCCGTTCGGCGAACACCTCGCGAAGACAGCCCAGGACGCCGCACCGAAACCGCCGCACCAAAAACCGCAGGCGTACGCGGCGCCCAGCGCATGGCAGGTCCGAAGGTTGGCGAACATAGCGGCTCTGGACGCGGTGCGAGACCACGCCACACAACGGGCAAGACGCCGTAGCGG
>JANXXW010000317.1 GCA_025350425.1 Rhodospirillales bacterium | reverse complement strand
GGTGAATTCAACTGGCCGTCGCAACACCTGAGGAAGGAATGGTGCGATGGCAGGTCGACGCCGATCGGATCGCGCGTTGCGGAGTAAGCTGCATTCGCCAGGGCGACCTTCGGTTGCGCAGCAGGCGCACCGGCGGCGTTTCTGGGCATTGATTGCGGGGGGCCTGTCGAGCGAGGACGCGGCGATCGGCGCGGGTGTGTCGGCGCGGGTGGGTCGGCGCCGGTGGGCGCACGGTGGTTCCGAAAGGCAGGCGGCATGCCCCCATCGACACTTGCGCCCTCATCGCCGCCGTTGTCCTGGCGATACCTGTCGTTTGCCGAGCGGGAGGAGCTCGCGATCCAGCATGCCCAAGGCGCCGGGGTGCGGCAGATCGCCCGGCACATGGGGCGGTCGGGATCGACGATCTCGCGTGAACTGCGCCGCAACGCTGCCACGCGCGGTGGCGAATTGGATTATCGGGCCACCACGGCGCAGTGGCATGCCGAACGGGCGGCTCGAAGGCCGAAGCAAGCGAAGTTGGCGGTTAACCTGGTGTTGCGGACGTATGTGCAGGACCGGCTGGCCGGCATGATCGTTTTGCCTAGCGGTGCTGCGGTTCCCGGGCCGACCGTATCGTGGAAAGGTCGCCGACACGGACCGCGGAAAGATCGGCGGTGGGCCTCGGCGTGGAGCCCGGAGCAGATTGCTCACCGCCTACGGCGCGACTTCCCTCACGATGAGACGATGCGCATCAGCCACGAGGCCATCTATCAGTCACTTTACGTGCAAGGTCGTGGCGCACTGCGTCGGGAGCTGACCGCCTGCCTACGCACCGGGCGGGCGTTACGTGTGCCTCGGGCGCGCAGCAGTGGGCGAGGTAAGTCTTTCATCGTGCCGGAGATCATGATCAGCGAACGCCCGGCGGAAGTGGCTGACCGGGCTGTGCCGGGCCACTGGGAAGGCGACCTCATCTTGGGATTGGACGTTCCGCGATCGGCACCCTGGTGGAGCGCACGACGCGGTTCACGATGCTGCTGCACTTGCCGCGGATGGCGGAGCACGGTGTAGGCGCTCGCATGAAGAACGGCCCTGCGTTGGGGGGGCATGGCGCCGAAGCCGTCCGCGACAGCATCGCTGGCACCATCACCGCCTTGCCGGAGCTGCTGCGTCGATCGCTGACATGGGATCAAGGAACAGAGATGTCGCAGCACGCCCGGCTGAAGATCGACACGGGTCTGAATATCTACTTCTACGAGCCACACAGCCCATGGCAGCGCGGCACGAACGAGAACACCAACGGGTTGCTGCGGCAGTATTTTCCGAAGGGCACCGACCTGAGCGCACACAGTAAGAATGCTCTCCAGGCGGTCGCGCTGGCTCTCAACACCAGGCCGCGCAAGACCCTTGGTTGGAAGACGCCTGCCGAAGCGTTTGACGAATATCTGCAGTCGGCCCACACGGCTGTTGCGACGATCGGTTGAACCCAAGCACTGCTCCCCGGTCGAAACGCGCATGTAGCCGATCAGCGTATCCAGCCCCTCTGCACATCAACCTAAGCTGGACAGGGTTTATCGGCTTCTGGTTTCTGGATGGGTTTTTGGGAAGAATGAGGCCGCTTCGGCGCCCCCACGGCGCCAGCGATCACGCCTAGCCTACTCAGACCAACCCGTGACATCGTTCCCGCCGAAGACCATGCGGCGGATCATGGGCGATGTCAGTGCCGCGCTGAACCCAGGCGCCGGTGCGCTTACCTCGTCGAGGCGCTTCGTCTGGCCCTCGCTCAACGTAATCTCGGACGCAGCGATGTTGCTGGCGAGCTGCGGCAGCTTGCTCGCACCAATGAGGGTGGCAGTAATGCCGGGACGCGTCATGACCCAGGCAAGTGCGACTTGCGCTGGCGGCTGGTCGATCTCGGCGGCGACCGATTTCAGCACCTCCAGAACGTCCCAGTTGCGATCGACGAACTTGCTGTTGCCAAACGGGTTCGCGCCGCTCAGCCGGCCGGAGCCGCTGGTGTCCTCGCGCTGGTACTTCCCGGTCAGAAAGCCGCCCGCGAGTGGACTCCACGGCATGACGCCCATGCCGGCCTCACGCGCGGCAGGAATGTGCTCGCCCTCAACATCGCGCGCGACCAGAGAATACTCGACCTGGATCGCGATCGGGCCGGGGATGCGCCGCTCCGCCGCGATGGTGGCGGCCTTCATCGCCAGCCAAGCCGGCATGTCGGAAAGGGCGTAGTAGCGGATCTTGCCCGATCTCACGAGTTCGCCCAGCGTCTGCACGATCTCCTCGACCGGCGTGACACCATCCCAAATGTGCATCCAATACAGGTCGATGTAGTCGGTGCCGAGCCGCCGGAGCGACCCGTCCAGCGCACGATGGATGTTCTTTGCGCCTGCGCCGCCCGCATTGGGGTTGCCGCCGCCGGCCTGCGCCTTGGCAAGCGGGCTGGCCGAGCCGTTAAAGGCGAACTTGGTCGCCAACACCACCTCGTCGCGCGAGCCGGTTTCCTTGATGAACCGCCCCACCAG
>JANXXW010000188.1 GCA_025350425.1 Rhodospirillales bacterium | reverse complement strand
CCTGGACATCGCCATCGTCAACATGTTCGACGCGAGCTTCTCCGAGGAATACGCGGAGGAAGTGTTTCCGGCGACACGACCGATGGATGACAGCGAAGTCCGCTATGCCGGAGGGATGATGCCTGAAGAGGTGGGCGGCTCGGCTTCGATGGCCTCACCGCTGTTGAACTACCGGTGGGACCGGGCGCGGGACACGCTGGACGGGATGCTCCGCCACGGCCCTGTCGATGCGTGTCACGGGGTGAAGCTCCATTACACCAATCCACGTACTGGCGGCGCGGTGATGCCGACGATCAACGCCTCGTTGCAGTTGCTGCCGAAGGGTTTCCGCTCCACCTCGTACCGCTCCACCGACGGCACCGTGTTCTGCGTCGGCGAGGGCAGCGGGCACTCCGTGGTTGGCGGCACGCGCATCGACTGCAGCCATAACGACGTGTTCGTGGTGCCAAGCTGGATGCCGGTGGAGCACGAGGCTGACGCCGACCTCACGGGCAAGTTCTGCTCGCCAAATACCGTGCAGTGGGTGTTCGACACGTGGTCCCAGGCGCATGGCACGGCCACGGCGATCATGTAGCGGGATGGCGATACTTGATTCTTCGTCGCGGCCGATTTCGCACTTGGCGACGCGCTGATCCATGACACGGAGGCGGTGGTCCAGGGTATGGGCGGGCGCATGCTGGGCACGGTGCGGCCGCCGCTGAACACGCCAGACCAATCGAGCTACCTGATCCAGGCCCAGGCCCAGGCTTCTGGCGCAGGCTTCTGGCGCAGGCTTCTGGCGCCAAGGTGGTGGCGCTGATGAACGGCGGTGGCGACACCATAAACGCGATCAAGCAGGCGCATGAATTCGGGTTGACCCCTACGCAGAAATTAGTGGCGATGCTGGTGTTCATTACAGACGTCGGTAGCATCGGCTTGCCGACGGCCCAGGGATTGCTACTGACCTCGGCGTTCTACTGGGACATGAACGACAGCACGCGCGCATTCGCGAAACGGTTCGCCGCGGCGCCGGGCATGGCAAGCAAGGTGCCGACGATGCATCACGCCGGGGTGTATTCCTCGACGCTGGCCTATCTACGCGCGGTAGCCGCGATCAAAAGCGTCGACGGCGTTCGCGTAGTGGCCCAGATGCGCGCGGCCCCGATCGAGGACGCATTGTTCGGACGCGTGGTGGTACGCGTTGATGGGCGGGCGGTCCACGACATGTATTTGTTCCAGGTGAAGACGCCGGTGGAGAGCCGGGGTCCGTGGGACGACTACGAGCTCGTGGCGATGATACCGGCGGCAGAAGCGTTCCGGCCGTTGGCGGAGGGCGGGTGCGCGTTGGTGAAGTAGCTTTCGGCGCGGTTCGCATTGATGCCGAAGGTCAGCGCCGTGGGGTGACATACCTGCTTGCACCCCACCGCCTCGAGGAAAGCGCCCCCTATCTGGTCACGCCCGGGGGGTCAGGGCCGGATACCGAGCTTGGCCTTCAACGACGCGAGCTCCGTGAGACGCTTGGACGCCGCGGCTTTCAATTTTTCGATCTCAGTTTCCTTAGCGGACGTCATCCGCTTGAGCGTGTCCCTTGCAATCAGTGCCTTGATCTCGGCCGTTGCTGCGGTGAAGTCGCCGCCCTTTGTGATGGCGCCCAGACTCGCGCTTGAGATATTGACCGACCGGGGGGCATCGCTGCCGATGAATTCAGCGATGATGATTTCACGCTTCTTCTTCGCCGCGACGGCCTTGATGAAATCGATGTTTTCCATCGAAAACTCCTTGGCCGCGGAGGCTTCGAGTTCGGCCATCACGGACGGAAATCTCGCGACAACGTCGTAGGTGGTCATGGCTTCATAGAGTTTGGTCAACTTGCCCGCATCGATCAATTGCTTTTGCGCCGCCGCTTCGTCGCGCGCGATGTTCGCCACAACCTTCGGGTCGGGGCCAGGCTGCAAATCCTTGATCACCTTGTCCCCATCGGCCTTGCTGACCAGTTTGGCGGTAATCAAATCTTTCATTTGGGCGATGCGTAAGTCTACATCCTTCTCCACCGCGAGATCGCATATGCCCAACGTGTTTACGGCATTCTCGCATTCGACCGTAAACTTTATCGATGTCGCGGTGCCGCTGAGCTTGAACTCGGCTTTCTTGCCCTTGACCATGAACAGCCCGAGCTTGGCCGCATCGGGCTTCTTCGTCACCATCTTGACGCCCAATGTCGAGAGCGCCTTGAGCGCGCTGGCATAAGCCTTGTCGAGATCGCCTACTTTCGCGGCCGTGCTAATCGTTAGGCTTGGCATGTGTCATTCCCGAAAAAGCTTGGCCGTATCAGCCGCTTATAGCTAGATACCCTAACGAGTCGGAGACTGTTACACCACAAAAATTATAACGTTATCCGTCCTGAAGCTTTATCTGGCCGGCTGAATTTTAGGAAGGTGGGGCGGCCGTGGCTGCATGTGGCGGCGCGTGGGGTGGCTTCCATCTGGCGCAGCAGGGCGTCCATTTCGGCCACGCCGAGTTTTCGGCCCGCGCGCACGCTGCCATGGCAGGCGAGCCGGGCGATTGCGGCATCGAGGCCCCGATCGAGGACGCATTGTTCGGGCACGTGGTGGTTCGCATTGATGCCGAAGGTCAGCGCCGTGGGGTGACATACCTGCTTGCACCCCACGGCCTCGGGGAAAGCGCCCCATGCCTGGTCACGCCCGAGGCGTCAGGGCCGGATACCGAGCTTGACCTTCAACGACGCGAGGTCCGTGAGACGCTTGGACGCCGCGGCTCTCAATTTTCCGATCTCACTGTTCTTATCGCCTTTCATCCGCGTGAGCGTGTCACCTGCAATCAGCGCCTTGATCTCGGCTATCGCTACGGTGAAGTCGCCGCCCTTTTTGATGGCATCCGCTTCCGCGTTTTTAATATTGATCTGCCGGGGGGCCGTTTCGCCGATGAATTCAGCGATGATGATTTCACGCTTCTTCTTCGCCGCGACGGCCTTGATGAAATCAAAGTTTTCCGTCGTATACTCCTTCGCCGCGGAGGCTTCGAGTTCGGCCATCACGGACGGAAATTTCGCGACAACGTCGTAGGTGGTCATGGCGGCATAGAGTTTGGTCAACTTGTCCGCATCGCTCAATTGCTTTTGCGCCGCCGCTTCGTCGCGCGCGATGTCCGCCACGACCTTCGGGTCGGGCTGCAAATCCTTGATCGCCTTGTCCCCATCGGCCTTGCTAAGCAGTTTGGAGGCAACCAAATTTTTCAGTTGGGCGATGCGTAAGTCTACATTCTTCTCCGCCGCGAGATCGCATATGCCCAGCGTGTTTACGGCATTCTCGCATTCGACCGTAAACTTTATCGATGTCGCGGTGCCGCTGAGCTTGAACTCGGCCTTCTTGCCCTTGATCATGAACGGCCCGAGCTTGGCCGCGTCGGGCTTCTTCGTCGTCATCTTGAAGCCAAATGTCGAGAGCGCCTTGAGCGCGCTGGCATAAGCCTTGTCGAGATCGCCCGCTGTCGCGGCCGTGCTGATCGTTTGGCTTGGCATGTGTCATCCCCGAAAAAGCTTGGCCATATCAGCCGCTTCTAGCCGAACACACTAACGAGTCGGAGACTGTTACACTACAAAAATTATAACGTTATCCGTCCTGAAGCTTTATCTGGCCGGAGCATCCGGAACGATACCTCGCCAACTCATGGCGAATGGTGGAGACAACTGCGGCGGCTCCTGCCGACCCTGTTACCGTCGCCCGAACAAGCGCTCGATCTCCGCACGGCTGAATTTCAGGAAGGTGGGGCGGCCGTGGCTGCATGTGGCGGCGCGTGGGGTGGCTTCCATCTGGCGCAGCAGGGCGTCCATTTCGGCCACACCGAGTTTTCGGCCCGCGCGCACGCTGCCATGGCAGGCGAGCCGGGCGATTGCGGCATCGAGGCGGGCTTCCAGCGCGGTGCTCTCGTCATGTTCGGCAAGTTCCTCCGCAAGGTCGCGTAAAAGCGGCGCCGGATCGGGCGCTCCGAGCAGGGCGGGGAGCGCCCGGACCAGGATGGCGCCGGGGCCGAAGGGTTCGAGTTCAAGGCCGAGGCGGGCGAGTGCGGTTGCGTGATGGGCAAGGCGCGCGGCGTCGGCGTGCGGGAGGTCCACGACGGAGGGCAGCAGGAGCGGCTGGGCGCGCACTCCGCCGTCCAGCAACTGCGCGCGGAGGGCCTCGTGGGTGAGGCGCTCATGGGCGGCGTGCTGGTCCACCAACACGAGGCTACCATCGGCGGCGACTGCGATGACGTAGGTGTCGAGTACCTGGGCGACCGGGGCTCCGAGTGGAAATCCGGAGGGGCTTGGGGGCGGTGGAGCCTGGCGGGCGGAGGGCGGGATGGGGAGGGCAAGGGCCGGTTCGGAGAAGCCCATCGAGCGCTCGGCGGGTCGGATCAGTTGAAGCGGCGGGCGGCGGGCAAACGAGAGCGGGGCGGCCTGGGCGGCCCCGCCGGACAGGGCGCGGCCCAGGCTGCCGATGACCAGGGCGCGGATCTCGGCTGGGTCGTGGAAGCGCACCTCGGCCTTGGCGGGATGGACGTTCACGTCCAGTTCGTCGGGTGGCAGGTTGAGATAGAGGACGACGATGCCGTGGCGGCCAAAGGCGATCACGTCGCGATACGCGACGCGCACCGCCGTCCGCAGCACTGGGTCAGCAACGGGGCGGCCATTCACAATCAGGGTCTGCGCCGCGACGGTCACGCGCGAGACGGTGGGCAGGCAGGCGAAACCGGTCAGCACCAGTTGGCCGCGCGCGCCATCGACCGGGCGCAGCACGGCGGCGGCGTCGGGCCCGAGCAGGGTGGCGACGCGGGTGGCGCGATCCTGGGCTGGCAACTCGAACACGAGGCGGCCGTCGGTCTCGTGGCGGAAGGCGACATGGGGCGCCGCCAAGGCCAGGCGGCGGACAGCGACCTCGACCGCGTCGGCTTCCGCGCGCGGAGTCTTCAGGAACTTGCGGCGGGCGGGGGTCGCGAAGAACAGATCCTCGACCACCACGCGGGTGCCCGGCGCCCCGGCTGACGGCGCGGCATCGCCGACATGGCCCCCTTCGACCCGGATGGTGGCGGCATGGGGGGCATGGGGCGTGCGGGAGGTGATGCTCAACCGTGCGGCGGCGCCGATGCTGGGAAGGGCCTCGCCACGGAAGCCGAGGGTCTCGATGCGAACGAGGTCGTCATCGGCCAGCTTGGAGGTGGCGTGGCGCTGGACCGCGAGAGCGAGATCGGGGGCCTCCATGCCACATCCGTCATCGATCACCTCGATACGGGTGATGCCGCCGCCCTGGACCGATATGGCAATGCGGTGCGCGCCAGCATCCAGCGCATTTTCCACCAATTCACGCACGACGGCGGCCGGACGCTCGATGACCTCGCCGGCGGCGATGCGATTGATAGTACCCTCCGACAGCATCCGGATGCGGCGGGATACCGGCGGTGGCGGGTGCGACTCGGGAGGCATCGGTGGATGCTACGCCGCAGGAAAGAAGAAGGGTTAGAAGATGTTGTCCAACAGGCCGCCCAGCGCCCCGCCATTGGTCTTGCGCTGGATGATGGGGGTGTCACCCTGTTGCAGGCTTTGGCCCAGCGCCGCGTTCTGACGCAGGCGCTGCGCTTCGCGCGTCGGGTCTATCACGGTGCCGGGGGGCTCGGCCGTCTTCCAGAACATCAGGCGGTCGGTGATCGAGCGGTTGGAAGCGGACGTGGCTTCGGTGTTGATGCGCCGGCGGATGTCGTTGGGAACCGCCGGGCCGGCGGAGGCGACAAGCGCGCTTTGGCCAGCGGTCATGTCGCCGCCACCCGAGCGCAGGGCCGTCTGCGGCGCGAGGGTCGCCTCGGCGGCGTCGCGGGCCGATTCCTCCTGGGGCCGTTCAGCGCCGGGGCGGGGCGCCCGGAGCGTGAAATCGGGCGGCATCGAGAGCGGCGCGCGGGTAGTGACCTGGAACTCGTCGGGCGCGTCCCGCACCAGGCCGAAGGTGCGGGTGATGTCCTCGCCCTTGCAGGCGGACAGACCCAGCACGGCCAAGCCGGCGATCAGCGAAAATTTGATGCGATGCGAGTTTGACATGGTTGGACCTCCGTTTAACGAGGCTCTCCGGCCCCTGCAAGGCGCTCATGCGCGTCAGGTGCGCGGTGCGGCAATACCGAGTCCAGTATCAAAGCCGCCACACCACAGACGATCGCCGCGTCCGCCACGTTAAACACATACCATGACCAGCCGGCGACGTGGAAATGGAGGAAATCGACCACGGCGCCCCAGCGGAAACGGTCGATGACGTTGCCGATGGCGCCACCGGCGATGGCGCCAAGGGCGGCGGCCACCAGCGGGCGCTCGGCCCGGTGCAACCATACGCCGAGTGCCAACACGATCGCCAACGCCACCCCAGCCAGCACCCAGACGCTGCCACCGAAATTGGTCAGCAGACCGAAGGTGACGCCGCGATTCCACACCATGGTGAAGTTGAGCATCGGCAGCACCTGGACCGAGCCGAGACTCGGCAGGTCGAGCGAGAACAAGATCCACTGCTTGCTCGCCTGGTCCGCCACCAGGATGGCGATGGCGAAGACCAGCCCCAGCGACGTGAGCCGGTTGCGGGACATCAGGCGGCCTCGCTCCGCGCCGGCATGGCCTCCACCGCGTCGCAGCAGCGGCGGCAAAGCGCGGGATGGAGGGCGTTCTCGCCCACTTCCGGCAGCACCTTCCAACAGCGGGCGCATTTGGTGCCGGGCGCGAGCACAGCGGCGGGTGCGGGTGCATCGCCTAGGGTGACGTTGGGCACGATCAGCACATCCGCCCACTCCTCCGCCGTCAACAGATCCGTGCCCAGCGTGACCGTCGCCTGGAGCGAGGAGCCGATCTGGCCTTCCTTGCGCATCGCCTCCAGCGTGATGGTGGCCGCGCGGCGGACCTCCCTCACCCGCTCCCATTTCTCCGATAGCGCGTCATCGCGCCATTCGGCGGGGATGGCGGGGAAATCCTGCAGGTGGACACTCGCGTCGGCGCCCATGCGGGCACTCCAGGCCTCGTCGGCGGTGAACACCAGCACCGGGGCGAGCCACGTCGTGAGGCAGCGGTGCAACTGGTCCAGCACCGTGCGCGCGGCGCGGCGCTTCAGGCTGTCGGGCCGGTCGCAATACACCGCGTCCTTGCGGACATCGAAGTAGAACGCCGAGAGATCGGTCGAGCAGAAATTATGGATCGCCGGATACACGCCGGTCCAGTCGTGGCTTTCCACCGCGCGGCGGATCAGCGCGTCCAGCTGCGACAGCCGGTGCAGCACCCAGCGCTCTAACTCTGGCAGGTCGGAGTGATCGACGCGCTCGCTGTCCTCCCAGCCGGCCAGGCTGCCCAGCAGCCAGCGCAACGTGTTGCGAAGGCGGCGGTATAGTTCAGCCTGCTGCTTCAGGATTTCCTTGCCGATGCGCAGATCTTCGCTGGTATCGGACGACATCACCCACAGGCGCAGGATATCGGCGCCGTATTGGGTGCTGACCTCCTGCGGGGCGGTGACGTTGCCGAGCGACTTGCTCATCTTGCGGCCCTGCTCGTCGAGTACGAAGCCATGCGTCAGCACCGCCTTGAACGGCGCGCGGCCACGGCTGCCGACGGCCTCCAGCAACGAGGAGTGAAACCAGCCCCGATGCTGGTCGGAGCCTTCGAGATACAGGTCGGCGGGCCAGGGAAGCCCCCTCGCCTCCAACACGAAGGCATGGGTGGAACCGCTCTCGAACCAGACGTCGACGATGTCCATGACCTGTTCGTAGGCATCGGGATCGCGGCCTTCGCCGAGAAAGCGTGCGGGCGGCGAGGAATACCAGGCATCGGCCCCTTCCTCGTTGAACGCGGCGACGACCCGGTCGATCACTGCCTGATCGCGCACCGCCTCGCCCGTGGCGCGATCGACGAACACCGGGATCGGCACGCCCCAGGCGCGTTGGCGGCTGATGCACCAATCTGGCCGCCCGGCGACCATGCTGCCGATACGGTTGCGGCCTTTCTCGGGGATGAACCGCGTCTCGGCGATGGCTTGCAGGGCGCGGGCGCGGATCTGATCCGGCCCGTCCATGCGGATGAACCATTGCGGCGTGGCGCGGTAGATTACCGGGGCCTTCGAGCGCCAGGAATGGGGGTAGGAATGCGTGAGGGTGCCACGCGCCAGCAGATTGCCGGCTTCGATCAGGGCCGCGCAGACGGGATCGGCCGCCTTGTAGACATGCACGCCAGGAAACAGCGGCACATGGGCGAAATAGGTGCCGTCGCCCTGCACGGTTTCCGGCACCCCGATGCCGTTGGCCTGGCACAGATAGAAATCGTCCTCGCCGTGGCCGGGCGCCATGTGAACCAGGCCGGTACCCTGCTCGGTGGTGACGAAATCACCCAGCAGCAGCGGCACGTCGAACTCGTAGCCGCGCCCGCGCAATGGATGAGCCGCAATGGTGCCGGCCAGCGCCGAGCCCGGCATCGTGCGAAGCGTGTGATGCGTGGCGATCCCGGCGGACTCGCAGAACTGCGGCAGCAAGGCCAGCGCCACCACCACCCGCGCGTGCGGCCGGGCGAACGAGCCCTCGGACACGCTATCGATGCGGACAAGAGCGTAGTCGATCTCGGCCCCGGCGGCGATGGCACGGCTGCCCGGCATGGTCCACGGCGTCGTGGTCCAGATCACCAGACTGGCGCCGACGAGGTCCCGCTCCGGCGCTGCCGTGATCGGGTAGCCCACCGTGATCGTGGGGCTGACATGGTCGTAGTACTCGATCTCGGCTTCCGCGAGAGCTGTCTTCTCGACCGGGCTCCACATGACCGGACGAAGGCCGCGATACAGCGCTCCGTTCATCAGGAACCGCCCGATCTCGCCGGCGATGGCGGCCTCGGAGGTTTTGTCCATGGTGGCGTAGCGGTGCGCCCAGTCGCCCTGCACGCCGAGGCGGCGGAACTCCTCCTCCTGGATGCCCATCCACTTGGCGGCGTGGGCACGGCATTCGGCGCGGAACTGCAGGACCGGAATCTGATCCTTGTCGCGGCCGGCCTTGCGGTAGGCCTCCTCGATCTGCCACTCGATCGGCAGCCCGTGGCAATCCCAACCCGGAATATAGGGCGCATCGTGCCCGGCCATCTGCTGGGCGCGGTTGACGAAGTCCTTCATGATCTTGTTGAGCGCCGTGCCGATATGCAGATGCCCGTTCGCATACGGCGGCCCATCGTGCAGGATGAACGGCGTGCGCCCGGGTGCCTTGGCGCGCAGGCGGCCCCAGATGTCCTGGTCTGTCCACTTCGCCAGGATCGCCGGCTCCTTCTTCGGAAGGTCGCCGCGCATGGGGAAATCGGTGGTCGGCAGGAAGACGGTATCGCGGTAGTCGCGGGCTTCGGTCATGTCTGGGTCCGGAGGTGGCGGCGTGGTAGCCGCTGGCGGAAGGGCACGTGGGCGGAAGCCGGCCTGTGGGTCAGGCCGGGAAAGTAATCCGTCGCGCGCTGTACACCTCGTGCATGGGCCTGACCATGGGGATGGCCGGGTCGGTGGGTCAATCCGTGGGTCCACCCTGATGACGGCATCACCGGGCGACCCGTCAGTCCGGCAAAGGCGGCCCGGCGGTGTAACGGGCCGTGCCACGCGACCGGGCCGGCCGCGCCCCACAGGATCGCGGCCACTTTGCCGAGGGCCTGTAGGGCGGAGAAAGGGGCGTTCGAGGGCGAGCATCCGGCGACGCCCGGTTCAACGCCGCGCCGGTCGGAACGATGGCCGGAACGACGGCGCGGGCCGCCCGGATGCGCGGGGCACGGACCGTCGCGGCCCGGCGCGCTATCTCGGGGATGGGCCGGAGAGTCGTCATCCAGAAGATCGACCGCAGGATGCGCCCAATCTGTGGTGAAGCGGCCAGCAACGCTGCCATCTCCGGGTCATGCAGCACGAGGTGCTGGAGTTGCGAGCCGTAACCCCGCGACTCCGGCACCAGATTGCCCAGCCAAGCAAACCCGCACGGCAGCAGGCGCGGTGAACGCGGCAACGCGACACCTCGGGCCAGGCACTTGCCCGAGGTTCGGCGCGGCCCGCGCAGCGTACCGGCCTGGGCACGCGCCGCGATCGCCGTGAACTGATTGCGTAAAAGGATCAGCCGCCGATAGATCAGGCTTACCAATGTCGCCGACGAGCGGTCGCGGGCAAGCATCTTCGCAAGCGCCATGCCTAGACCGTCGATGATCAAGGCGAAGCTGCGGACAACCGAGGAAGTGGGGATCGGAGGCGACATAAAGGAATATCAGTCTATAGTAGGACTTATGTCAATTACAGTTTCGGAGGTGAAGCGCGCTATTTCACTGGATTGCTGCGAGAGACGATTGGTGCGCTCGCGATACCAATATAAGGTATGCCATGGACGTTATCGAACTCGCCCAGGCTGGACATCATCGTGAAGCAATGGCGTCAGCCGTGGCCGATGCCTGCGCCGACACCCGCGACGTAAACGCGCAGCACAAGGCGGGTGCCGTGTTGGCACTATGTGGCGAGTATACCAAGGCGCTCGAATATCTTCATGCCGCCCTCCGCATCCACCCAGACTTTCATTTCACGGAGATGGAGATCGCCGGCGTTTATGCCGCCCGGCTCGAATGGGAGGAAGCAATTAAATGGTATGGAAAGGCCTGTAAGTCGGCTCCGAACTATCTCCTCGCCTATCGCCGGAAGGCCGAAATACTCCGGCGCCTCGGACGCCATGACGACGCCAGAATCGTCTTAATGCAAGCACGCGAGATCGAACCAACCGATCCGGACCTAGTTTCGGATTTGGTCGAAGTCGTGTGTTTCCAAGACAAGCGTGAAGAGGCATGGCCAATCTACGATGCCGTCATACAGGCCGGTAGAATGCGGGATGCGGATTACGTTCGGCGGCTGACGTTGCTCACCGAAGTGGGACTGTATGACCAAGTTGTGGACGAGCGTTCAGGCATTACCGACAGGCTCGATGGCTCCTTCGCGTTTCACGCTGACATGCTGTCTTGCCACGCGAAATTGGCCCAGTCGCTCGACCGTATCGATATCATTTCGAAAGCGCGAGTTCGCGAGGCAAGCGATCGCTGGCGCACGCCGGAAAAGTTGGCGCTCGCACTTAACGAAGCCATTGCCGCAAGCCGTCCGACATCGTTCATTCGTATCGGAGATGGCGAGGCGCGGTTCCTCGCCTATTGCGATCCAGCGTTACGCTCGCGTTTTACCTCCGCCGAAGCCGAGACACTTGGCGAGGTTCCGTTCTGGAACTGGTTCGGCAAGTCCGTCGGGAGCGTGGCGCATTCCGATGTAATCAGGTTACAGGCCGATGCCGTCACGGCCTTCCAGGATGCCGATATTCTGGGGGTTCCTTCCGCGGAACGGCTAGGCAAGGACTACCTGCATTTCGGATATCTCGGCTTTGCCGAGAGTCTGATCGACAGCATCGGCACGAGCGAGCACGACCAACTTCTCGCGGATTGCATGGCCCACATTGAGCTAAACCGACAATCTGCTTTTTACCGGGACATAATCGGCGGCCTAGACTTCATCGGTATGATCAGCCCACATCCGGGCCTTGCCGAACGCCTTACGCGCGAGTGCGGCGTGAAGAGCTGGGCCGAATACATAATTTCAGGCGAAAGCCGACTTCCCGCGAGTGCGCTTGTCAGGGGCCCGGTGCCACACTTCCCTGACCGCTACCGTGAGCTTCGCCGTGACTTAAAAGTGCCACGCCGTGGCGCGGTATTCCTTATCGCGGCTGGCTTGCCCGGGAAGGTGTATTGCGACTGGCTAAAAAAGCGCGGAGCCATCGCCATCGATATCGGCTCCATTGCGGATGCCTGGATGGGCTTTGATACACGTCCCGGTCTGTTTCCGACCACAAACGACATCGTCCTTCCCAGCTGATCGAGAATGTCGGCGGTGTGTTTGGCGTGAGTCCGATTTAATGCAAGTCGGGCACGGAATATCTAGCGGATGCAGATGCAGGGCTAAGCGATCTGTTTGAAGCTACGCGAGCGTTTTTTTGCGTTATCGGAAACGATGTGCAGAAGCAAACGCTAAAAATAGCTTTGCATGCTTGGAAGTGAAACCGAGCGCACGCAAGTTGTCAGTCAACCTCAAGGTGGATCCAACAACCATCGAACTCCAAGTCGGGTTCACCCATGACGTCAGCAACATCGGCCACTGCGGCACAGATGATCTCGAGGTCACACTCGTAAAAGCTGAGGATGTGGAACGCGCAAAGCCGCTATTTGAGCAGAGTTATCAGGCTTCATAGAAAACGCTCGTGTGCGACGGCCGACCAAGGCGGCGCTATGTCAAGTCAGCCGCCTTCACGCCCGCACGTGCGCCATTGCCCCCACGATCTCCCCATGCCGGGTCTCCTCTACCCCGCATAGATCGGCGATCTCCCCCGCCACGTCCTCGGGCCGCGCCAGTCTCTCGCGCACCTCGCCCGGCATCGCCTCGGCCCGCAATCGCGTCCCCACGATCCCCGGATTGAACAGGTTCACCCGCAGGTTCGAGGTCCGCGTCTCCGCTGCCCAGCATAGCGCCAGATGCTGCATTCCCGCCTTGGTGGCTCCATAGGCGCCCCAATACGCCACCGGCCGGGTGGCCATCTCGTCGGTCAGGAACACCGCGCGCCCAGCAGGCGCCACCGCCAGCAGCGGCCCGCAGCCGCGAATGAGGCGCCATGAAGCGGCGAGGTTGACCGCGACCACCTCGGCCCAATCGTTCGGAAGGATGTGGGATGCGGGCGTCAGCCGGCCCAGGGTGGCCGCGTTGCATACCAGCACATCAAGGCGGCGGAACCGTTCGAACAGGCTAGGGCCGAGCGTATCCAGTGTCGCCTCGTCACGCAGATCGAGCGGCAGCAATGTCGCCGTACCGCCTGCCTGGCGGATGATGTCGTCCACTTCCTCCAGCCCGCCCTGGGTTCGCGCCGTGATCACCACATGCACGCCCCTTCTGGCCAGCTCGATCGCGACCGCCGCCCCAATACCCCGGCTGGCGCCCGTCACCAGCGCGACGCGAGCCAGATCGGTCACCGAAGATCCGGCGGGCGAAGTCACCGGCTTTCGGTCAGCAGGCTCAATTGCCGCGTGTCGTTGTCGATCATGTCGGGCAGCGAAATGGGGTAGTCGCCGGTAAAGCAGGCGTCGCAATATTGCGGGCGGGCATCGTTGCGAGGCCCCTTGTTCAACGCCTCGTACAGCCCGTCCAGCGAGATGAACGCGAGGCTGTCGGCGCCGATCAGTTCTGCCATCTCCTCGACGGTGTGGCTCGCCGCCAGCAGCTTGCCGCGTTCCGGCGTGTCGATGCCGTAGAAGCAGGAATACGTCGTCGGAGGCGAGGAGATACGCATATGCACCTCGGCGGCTCCGGCGTGGCGCACCATCTCCACGATCTTGCGGGAGGTGGTGCCGCGCACGATGGAATCGTCCACCAGGATTACCCGCTTGCCCTCCAGCATTGGCTTGTTGGCGGAATGCTTCAGCTTCACGCCGAGGTGGCGAATGCTGTCGGTGGGCTCGATGAAGGTGCGACCGACATAGTGGTTGCGGATGATGCCCAACTCGAACGGAATGGCGCTCTCGGTGGCATAGCCCATCGCCGCCGGCACGCCGCTGTCGGGCACCGGCACGATCACGTCGGCGGCCACGTGGCTCTCGCGCGCCAGTTGGGCGCCAATACGTTTGCGGGCGGCGTAGACCGGCATCCCCTCCACCACGGAATCCGGCCGGGCGAAGTAGATATATTCGAACACGCAGAACCGGCTGGCGCTCTTGCCGAACGGCTTGATGCTCTGGACGCCCTGGTCGGTGATCACCACGATCTCGCCGGGTTCCACGTCGCGCACGAACTCGGCGCCGACGATATCGAGCGCGCAGGTCTCGCTCGCCAGCACCCAACCGCCATTGCCCTCGGTGGGCGGCAGGCGGCCCAGGATCAACGGACGGACCCCGAGCGGGTCACGCACGCCCATCAGCGCACCGTCGCTCATGGCGATCAGCGAATAGGCGCCGATCACCTGCTTCAGCGCGTCGATCAAACGGTCTACCACGGTGGAATACAGGCTGATGGCGATCAGGTGGATGAACACCTCGCTGTCCGTCGTGCTTTGGAACAGGCAGCCGCGCCGGACCAGGGCACGGCGCAGCGCAGTGGCGTTGGTGAGGTTGCCGTTATGCGCCACCGCGAGGCCGCCGAACTCGAAATCGGCATAGAGCGGCTGGACGTTTCGCAGCACCGTGTCGCCGGTGGTGGCATAGCGGTTATGGCCGAGCGCGCGCATCCCGGGGAGCGAGGCGATCACCTTGGCCTCGGAGAAATTGTCGCCGACGAGGCCGAGCGCCTTGTGCGAGTGGAAGCGCTGGCCGTCGAACGAGACGATGCCGGTGGCTTCCTGGCCGCGATGCTGGAGCGCGTGCAGGCCGAGTGCCGTCACCGCCGCGGCGTCGGCGTGGTTCCAGATGCCGAAGACGCCGCATTCCTCGTGCATCTTGTCGTCGTGGCCATCATTGCCAGTCATATCGGTCTCCAACTCATGGCCGCTGCCCGAAGGCGCGGCCTTTGGGTTCCACGCGCAGTAGATCGGCGGAAGTCGTCGCGCGTCCTCCAGGCGGAGGATACACGCGGGGGCGGTAGTCGCCGGGCAGCAGCCCCACGCCCCAAGTGGCTCCAGCATACGCAAACGGCAGGAACCGTGCCTGGAGAACCTGGTCCGGCCATTTGTCGGGCGGGCTGAGCAGGCCCAGCGCGATGTAGGCGAAAGCCACCAGCGCCATGCCCCGTGCGAAACCGAACAGCATCCCCAGCGTCTTGTCGATGCCGCCCACCATGGACACGCGAGTCAGGCCGCTGAGCACACTGGCGAGGATCGAGAACACAATGAGCGCCACGATGAACAGACAGGCGAAGGCAACGGGGTCGGCGATGTCGGGATTCTGGATCAGCATCCGGAACCGGCCCTGGACGAAAAAGAACGTGGACATGGCGAACAGGCCAGCGCCGACCCAGGCGGCGATGCCCAGTACCTCCCGCGTGAATCCGCGAAGGAAGGCGAGCAATCCCGAGAAGGCAATGACTGTCAAAACGCCGACATCGACCAAGTTCACCCGGCGGTTCCGTTCACAGCAGCACTTTCGTTTACGCGAGCGTCATATATCGCGAGCGGGTTGCGCGATACCACCCTGTTCAGCCGCGGGTCGCCCCTGCCTTACCGGCAAACCTCGCAACGAGATCCGAGAGGTGCCCGATCTCGTGCAGCGCCAGACCCTCGGGCGCGGCCAGAGCGCGGTTGCCGCGCGCGACGCGGCGCGGCAGGCAGGCGGTCTCGAACCCCAGCTTCTGTGCCTCCTTCATGCGCGCCTCGGACTGGGCCACTTGGCGCACCTCGCCGGATAGGCCGACTTCGCCGAAAAATACCGTGCCGGGGTCGGCCGGCTGCTCGCAGGCGGCCGAGGC
>JANXXW010000180.1 GCA_025350425.1 Rhodospirillales bacterium | reverse complement strand
TCGATTTCAGCAGGGTGCTCTTGCCCGAACCGTTGGGTCCGATCAGGCCATGGAAGGTGCGCGCCTCGACCTTGAGATCAATGCCGTCCAGTGCCTTCAGCGAGCCATAGCTCTTGGTGACGGCCGAAACCTCGAGCAGCGCCATCAGCGCGTTTCCTTGGAAGATGAACCCGGGCGAATACCGAATGAGCCGATGCGCTCGCGAGCGGAGACGATGAGGCCCAGGAGCCCTGTCGGCTGGAACATCACCACCACAAGCAGCACTACGCCCAGGATGACCGGCCAGAACTGGCGGATGGCGTCAGTGTCGGCGAGCACGTAGCTCAGTAGTTCGATGGCGATGGTCCCGATCACCGGCCCGATCAGCGTGCCCGAGCCACCGAACAGGCAGTAGATCACGGCCGTCGTTGAGAGCCCCGGCCCCATATTGGACGGCCCCGTAAAACCCTGATGATAGCTGTAAAGCGCGCCCGAAAGCCCGGCGACCGCGCCTGCAAAGCTGAACACCAACGCTTTGAACACCTGCACACGATAGCCGAAGAACGCCAGCCGCTCTTCGTTCTGCCGCATGCCGGCGAGCACCAGCCCCATCTGCGAGCGCACCAACAGGCGACTTGCGAGATACACGAGCACCAGGCACGAAAGTGCGACCGTGTAGAACTCTACGCCTTCGACGAACTCGTATCCCCCGAACGCCATCAGCTTGATGGCCGAAAGTCCGTTGCCGGCGCCCACATATTGCCAGCCAGCCACCAGACGCTCTGCGGCATAGGCGCCGGTGAGAGTGCCGAACGCGACGAAGATCGAAGTCGGCGTCTTTTTGCCCAGAAGTAGAAACGATGCCATCGCCGCCGACAGCAAGCCTCCAACCAGCATGGCCAGCGGCAAGGTGGCCCAGAGCTGGCTGAACTCCAGATCACGCCCGACAAGGGCCACCACATACCCGGCCACGCCAAAGAACAGCGCCTGACCGTAGGACATGATCCCGGAGAAACCCCAGCAAAGATCAAAACTCATCGCCAGCAGCGAGAGGATGACGATGTTGGTCGAAAGCGTGATCAGCTCCGGCCGGCCGGATAGCACGAAGGGAATCGCGACCAGAAGCGCGAGAACAAACACCTCGATCAACGGCAGCACCCGGATGGGTCTGGATCTATGAGGCATCTGGGCGCGAGTCCCAGCGGTTCTGGTCGCGACGTTCATCGCATCAGCACTCCCGCGGATCGACCATCGACGCCTTGTCGATGACCTCGTAACGGGTCTTGCCGCCCTCGTTCTTACATACCGCGATGTACATGTTCATTTTTGCATGGTAATGACCAGGTACCATCTCGGCGCCACCACCGGGACCGTTCAGCAGCACGGCATTGTCCATCGCAGCTGCCACTTCCTCGCGGCCGAGCTTGCCGCCGGTGGCTTTCACCGCTGCCTCGTAGAACTTCACGCCACGATACATGCCGGTCGCCGCCGAGCCCGCGGTGAACAGGTATTTCGTACCGGGGAATTTCTTGGCGTAGCCTTCCTGCAGGGTCTTGCTGAAGGGATCGTCGATCGCCTGGAAATAATCCAGGCACGAGACGAGGCCTTCCATCTCCTGCGCCGGGTGATAGTTCAGCAGGTTCTCGTCGTAATATACGCAGCTGAGAACGCCGCCTTTCTTCTGGAAGCCGCTCTCGTACAGCTGCTTGACGAAGGGCTGCAGGCCGGGCGGGATGACCGTGTTGAACACGCAATCGACCTTGCCGTCCTTGATCTTGCTGATAGTGGCGGAGTATTCGGCCTGATCGAGTGGATAGTACTCCTCGAACACCACCTCGCCACCGTTGGCTTCGATCACCTTGCGAGCATATTTGTTCAGCAGCTGCGGCCAGACATAGTTGGCCGACGGCATGGCGAACTTCTTCTTGCCGAGCGTCTTGATGAGGTAGGGGATCAAACGGTCACATTGCTGCGCCGGCGACGGTCCGGTGTTGTAGAGATACTTCGTGCACTCCTGGCCCTCATAAAGCTGCGGATAGATGTAGAGGGTACGGCCGCGGTTCACGATCGGGTCCTTGATCGCTTGGCGCATGGCGGACGTGATGCCGCCCAGCACGACATCGACCTTGCGTTCCTGGATCAGCTTGCGGACGTTGCCGACGGCGACCTTGGGGTCAGACGCGGTATCTTCGAGATACAGCTCGATTGGCTGGCCGAGGATGCCGCCCGACTTGTTGATGTCGTCAACAGCAAACTGCGCCACCTGCCAGTTGGCGTTGCCGGAGGGGGCGATGGCGCCGGTAATGTCGGTGGCGATGCCCATCTTGATCGGACCTGCGGCATGCGCCCAAGTCGGGCGCAGCACGAAGCCACCAGCAAGCGTGCCCACCCAGCCCGCTGCAGTGAGCGCCGAGGCACCCCCCAGAAATCCACGCCTGTTCATCTGCACGTATGTCTCTCCTTTTGGATTAAAGTCTGCCGACCGTAATAAAGCCCTGCGGTCGTATTCGAACGATCGCGAGCGCGATCACGAAAACCAGCGGGTCCGCCAGCACTGGGATCACCAACCACGGCAGGCCTGACGCCATGATGCCGACGGCAGCAGCGCCCAGCACCGGGCCTTCGAACGTGCCGACGCCGCCCAGCATCACTGACAGGAAAGCCTGCACCAGGAAACGAATGCCGATATCGGCGGAGAGCTGGTACAACGGCACGATCAACGCGCCGGCCAGGCCCGCAAGCGCTGCGCCAAAGGCGAAGGTCAGCGCGTAAAGGGTCCCGGTGGAAATGCCGCAAGCACGGGCCAGCATCGGGTTTTCCAGCGCACCGCGAACCCGCAGGCCGATCGAGGTGCGCGACAGCAGCAGATAGCTCCCGGCGATCACCAGCAGGGTCGTTACGATGATCAGGCTGCGCCACCAGGAGAATTCGAGCCCGCCAACAGAGAAGGCGCCCTCGATCGGCTCGGGGATGGATTTGTAGTGCCCGCCCAACAACCCGCGCACGATCTCGCGGATGATGAGCCCCACTGCATAGGTGCCAAGCATGGCGATGATCGGCACCTTGTAGAACCGTCGGATGATCGTGCGTTCCAGCACCAGGCCGATCAGCCCGACAACGAAGGGGGCCGCGATCACGCCGGGCCAGGGACCGAGCCCATACTCATCGCTGAGATAGACGGTGTAGGCACCCAGCAGCACCAGCTCGCCATGGGCAAAATTGAAGATGCCCATCATGCTGGCGATCACGCCAAGCCCCAATACGATCAGCACCATCACCGAGGTGAAGGCTGCGATGTCGAAGATGAATTTGATCGTGAAATCCATCACGCCACTGCGTGTGAAAGCGTGGGTGTCGCGCGGTGCTTCGTCGCCTGCTCATAATCATAGGCCAGCGCGAGAAGATGCGCTTCGCTGAACGGTCGGCCAACGAAGATCAGACAGAACGGCGCACCCGAGGCATAGAACCCGGCTGGTACTACAACGCCCGGCAGACCTGCAATGTTGATCTCGCACACCGTCGTTTCGTGGATGGGAATCCCGCCATGCAGGGATGGAAGTTCGCTGTGCATCTGCGGGAACACCACGGCGTCCAGCGCGGCGGCGTCCAGCGCGGCGCAGAAGATTTCAAGATACGCGCCGCGCAGGGCTGCGAACTCGCTCATGTCCGGCGGGGCCGTGGGGTCGGCCAGGCAGGCATGAAACGCTGGCAGCTCGTTGAGGTATCTCAGCACGCCGGTTGACCCGAAGGCGTTCTCGGCCTGCGTCGCTTCGGCGAAGGCAGCGAAGGTCTTCAGCGCCGCATCAGGCCCCAGGCGTTCCAGATATATCTGCAGATCATAGGGCACCGACTCCATGCCCCTCGCATCGAAATGGCTCTCTCCAGTTGGCTTGTAGAGTGCGGCGAATCCGGTGCCAACAAAAGGATCTTCGACAAGCACGGTACCGCGTGCTTCGATCTCACCCTGCGCCCGCCGGTATAGCGATGCGGTCTCAGTTGAGAGCTTCGTGTTGCGCCAGCCGTCTCCGTAAAGACCGAGCCGCGTGCCCGCAAGCGCAGTCTCGGACAGCAGTGAGGTGTAGCCGCCCTTCGGAATCTTGCCGATGGCTGCAACTGTTTTGGGATCGGCCATGGTGAAGCCGGCCAGCACGTCCAGGCACAAGGCGGCATCGCGCACGCAGCGGGCGATCGGCCCCACCACATCGCGCATCGAGGACAGAGGCACCACGCCGGCGTTCGGCACCAGAGCATGGGTGGGCTTGATGCCGACCAGCCCCTGCGCAGAGGCCGGATTCTGGATCGAGCCACCGGTCTCCTCGGCCAAGCCCAACACAGCCATCGAGGTGGCGACGGCGGTGGCCGTGCCGGAGGAACTCGCACCGGGCACGCGGTCGGGGATGGCCGCGTTGATCGTGGGGCCGGCCCAGCTGTCGTTGGCGTGGCTACCGCTGGCGCTCAGCACTGGCACGTTGGTCTTGCCCAGCATGATCGTCCCGGCCGCGCGCATACGGGCTACCACCGGGCTGTCGGTCTCGGGCATGAGGTCAACGCCGCCCTTGGCAGAATACAGCAGGGACCAGCCTGCAGTGGTCGGGAATCCCTTCATGTCCATGGGGTCTTTGATCACCACCGGCACGCCTGCGAGCGGCCCCAGCTTCTCACCTGCGGCCATCCTGCGATCGATCTCGCGGGCATCGGCCAACGCATCAGGATTACGGAAGATGATTGCGTTGTAGGCGGGATCCAGGGCATCGATACGATCAAGGAACGCCTGGGTCAGTGCCTCACAGGTGAACGAACCTTTGGCAAGGCCATCCTGGACCTGTGCCACTGTCATTTCCACGACGTCGATCGATGTCATTGGCGAAGCCCTTTCTGCATCGGCGGATTTGCCACCTGTTCGACTTTAGCCCCGACTACGAAGCCTGTCTCGTAATCCTCGACCGACCGGCGTCCTGGTCTGCCCAAGATGCTTTGCCAAACGGCAACGGTAATAGGCAAACCGCGTGCCACTTCGTATCGGGCTGAATCCTGTCCATCGACATGTTGCTGTGTGCCGGCATCAAGTGCAAGTTTTGGTAAAGAGACACCGCATTGCTCAGTTTCAGTACGAGGACTGGGGCGCAGATTTAATTACTTTCGGGTTATCTTGAGGGATGAAATTGGGTTCTGTTGCACACCTTGATGGTGGGTGTGTTCGGGGGTGCGGCCAGCCGCCCAATGTCGCATCGGTCGTGCTCCCGCCCCCTGGATCTTTTGTTGGCCAAAGAAAACGCGGGAAGGGCCAGACGATCAATAGAAAATTTTCCATTCTTTATGTTTCACCGATAGCTGCCTACGCTGTTCGAATGATGCTGAGGCGCGCCACCCTGGCCGAGCGAGCCCATGAGAAACTTCGAAGCCGCATCTGTTGTGGCGGCGGAGCTTTCCATCAGCCCTATTCCCGTCAAGGAAGCTCTCGCTTTGCTGGAGCGCGACGGCCTCGATGCGCTGTGAGAGACAAACTTGGCGCGCATGGAATCGAGTCTGCTCGCGCACCTCAACGCCGCACGGGACGAGATCATTGGCCGCACGCCTGCTTTGGCCGAAGCTGCCGATTGAACAAGCAAACCAACCGAGGACGACCAAGATGGATGCCGAGCTGTTCAAAACCATCCGCGAGCACCTGTTCACCTCCGTGATCGGCGACGTGCTCGATCTCGCGGGCCTGACCCATCAGTTCCTGCCACCGGAAATCCGCGGCCTTAATCCGGACCACATGCTGGTCGGCCGGGCCATGCCTGTGCTGGAGGCCGATTGCTGCGGCGACACGGTTGTGACCCAGGGGCGGCCGGACTCGTTCGGCCTGATGTTCCAGGCGCTCGACGGCCTCAAGCCTGGCGAGGTGTTCATCACCACCGGCGCCTCGCTCCGCTATGCCCTTTGGGGCGGGTTGATGAGCACGCGGGCGGCGGCACTGGGTGCGGCCGGTGCCGTGCTGAACGGCTTTCATCGCGACACGCGCGAGATCCTGCAACTCGGCTTTCCCGTCTTCTCCGCCGGGTCCTATGCCCAGGACCAGCGATTGCGCGGCCGGGTGATCGACTATGGCTGCCCGATCGAGTTCCACAACGCCGTGCGCGTCGAGCCTGGGGATATCGTGGTGGGCGACGTCGACGGCGTCGTGATCATCCCGAAGGCGCACGCCGATGCCATCGTTGCGGATGCGATGGCGAAGGTGCAGGCCGAGGAGCGCGTGCGCCGCATGATCGGGCAGGGGCAGAGCACGCAGTCGATCTTCGAACAGACGGGAGTGATGTAGGGCCATGCAGGCCCTGATGATCGAGGCCGAGGGCCGCACGCGCTTCCACGTGCGCCCCGTGCCGGCGCTGCAATCCGGGCATGTCCGCGTGGACGTGCGCCATGTCGGCCTGTGCGGCAGCGACCTCAATACCTTCAAGGGTCTGAATCCGCTGGTGACGCTGCCGCGCATTCCCGGGCACGAGATCGGCGGCGTCGTGATGGAAGGCGAGGGGTTGGTGCCCGGGCAGCGGGTGATCGTGATGCCCTATACCAGTTGCGGCCACTGCACCTCCTGCCGCTGCGGCCGCAGCAATGCCTGCCGAACGAACCGCACCCTCGGCGTGCAGCAGGATGGCGGGCTCGCCGAGCAGATCGTGCTGCCCGTGGACAAGCTGATCCCCAACGACACCCTGCTGCCCCGGCATCTGGCCTTGGTGGAACCGCTTTCGGTCGGGTTCCACGCCGTGGCCCGGGGGCGCGTCAGTGCGGGCGACCGTGTCGTGGTGATCGGCTGCGGAATGATTGGAATGGGCTGCGTCATCGGCGCCGTCGCGGCCGGTGCAGAGGTGATCGCGGTGGATGTCGGCGCCGAGAAGGTGGCGATGGCGCAACGCTTCGGCGCGGCTCATGGCGTGGTCCAAGGCCCGGATTTGGGGGCGGAGGTGAACCGGATCACAGGCGGCGATGGCCCGGATATCGTGATCGAAGCGGTTGGCCTGCCCGCGACCTTCACGCAGGCGATCGACCTCGTCTGCTTCGCCGGCCGGGTCGTCTACGTCGGCTACGCCAAGGCGCCTGTGACCTACCAGACGCAGGTCTTCAACCTGAAGGAACTGGACATCATGGGGTCACGGAACGCCGTGCTTGCCGACTTCCACGCTGTCATCGCCTACCTCGAACGTATCGGCGACGCCGCTGCCGCGCTGATCACCCGCGTCGTGCCCTTCGCGGAGGCTGAGGGTGCACTGCCCTACTGGGACGCGCATCGGGGCGACGTGCTCAAAATTATCATCGAACGGTGACGGTGCGCCCGCGGCCACAACCGCCTCTCGGGGATCGCGGCGGACCGGAACAGTCCGCAGAAGCACGTCTGGCGCGCGCAAATCGTGTTGTTGTCCGCCCTGGGTGTCGGCACCACGAAATCATGCGCGTCACGGGCAAGGCGAAACCCTGC
>JANXXW010000171.1 GCA_025350425.1 Rhodospirillales bacterium | reverse complement strand
GTGCCGCGCAACATCGCAGAAGAGATCATGACCAAGTCGGCCTGATCTCAGACGTCACAAAACAGGGCCGGCGGGGAACCGCCGGCGCTATTTTTTTGTGCCCAGATCATTGGCGTCCGGCGCATAGCGGGATGTGATCATTCTTCACTTGCCCTCGGATGGGGGCATGGAGAACTATGACCACAACAAAATACAGGAGACCCATCATGAGCGAAGCCTGCATCGTCGGCTGGGCGCATAGTCCGTTCGGCAAGCTGGAGGACCCCGACGTCGAAAGCCTGATGGGGCGCGTGACCGGGGCCGCGATCCAGGATGCCGGGATCGAGACGAAGGACATCGATGGCGTGTTCGTGGGTGTGTTCAACGCCGGCTTCGCCAAACAGGACTTCCCATCATCGCTGGTGTTCCAGGACCTACCGGAACTACGGTTCAAGCCGGCCACGCGCTACGAGAATGCCTGCGCGACCGGCTCGGCCGCAATCTATGGCGCGCGGGATTGGCTAGCCGCCGGACGGGGGCGGTTCGCGCTGGTCGTTGGCGCCGAAAAGATGACTGCCAAGCCCACGGCGGAAGTCGGCGACATCCTGCTCAACGCCAGCTACCGCCGCGAGGAAGGGGAAATCGCGGGCGGGTTCGCGGGCGTGTTCGGGCGCATCGCCGAAAGCTACTTTCAGCGGTTTGGCGACCAGTCGGACGCGTTGGCGGCAATTGCGGCCAAAAACCATAAGAACGGGGTGGACAATCCTTACGCGCAGATGCGCAAGGATCTCGGGTTCGAGTTCTGCCGCACCTTGAGCGACAAGAACCCGTACGTGGCGGCTCCGCTGAAGCGTACGGATTGCTCGTTGGTGTCCGATGGGGCGGCCGCCCTGGTGATGTGCGACGAGGAGACGGCGCGTGCCATGGGCAAGGCAGTGAAGTTCCGCGCGGCGGTGCAGGTGAACGACTTCCTGCCCCTGTCGCGGCGCGACCCGACCCGCTTCGAGGGCGCGGCGCGGGCCTGGAACCAAGCGCTGTCGGACGCGGAAATCCATCTGCAGGACCTTTCGTTCGTGGAACTCCACGACTGCTTCACCATCGCCGAATTGCTGGCCTATGAGGCGATGGGGCTTACGCCGGCGGGACAAGGCGCGCGGGCGATCATGGAGGGATGGACGTCCAAGGGCGGCTTCCTGCCAGTGAACCGGTCGGGCGGACTGAAGGCGAAGGGCCACCCGATCGGCGCCACCGGCGTCTCGATGCACGCCATCGCCGCCATGCAACTCACGGGGCAGGCCGGCGACATGCAGTTGCCGCGCGCCGATCTGGCGGGAGTGTTCAACATGGGCGGCGCGGCGGTGGCGAACTACGTGTCGATCCTCGAGCCCCTTCACTGATCCCGACCACCAATCTCGCGACGCTCCTGCTACAATCCGCGCGGCGGTTTCCGGAGCGGGCTGGACTGATCCGGGGCGAGACCGTCTGGACTTGGGCGAGCCTCGCCGCGCGGGTCCGGGCCGCGGCCGGTGGATTGGCGGCGCGTGGCATCCAGCATGGCGACCGCGTGCTGGTGCATGGCCGCAACTCGGCCGCGCTGTTCGAGACGATGTGGGCGACCTGGATGCTGGGCGCCGTATTGGTGCCCACGAACTTCCGGCTGACCCCGACCGAAGTGACATATCTGGCCAAATCTTCCGGCGCGGTCGCGCATATCTTCGACGATGCCTTCCCGGAGCACGCGGCGGCGGCGCGGGAAGCATTCGCCCCAGGCCTGGAGGTAACGATCGGCGCGGGCGCATTGACGTGGGAGGCGCTGACCGAAAGCGATCCGCTGAATGCGCCCGCCGAGGTCGACCGCGACCACCCTGCATGGTTCTTCTACACGTCGGGCACGACCGGGCACCCCAAGGCTGCGGTGCTCACGCATTCGCAGATGGCGTTCGTCGTCACCAACCATCTCTGCGATCTCATGCCCGGTACGACCGAGCGGGACGTGTCGCTGGTACTTGCGCCGCTGTCCCATGGCGCGGGCATTCACGCACTGACCCAGGTGGCGCGGGGCGCCGCCAGCGTGCTGCCGCAAGGCGAGCGGTTCGATATTGACGATGCCTGGCGCCTCGTGGCGCGCCACCGGATCACCAACATGTTCACCGTGCCCACCATCCTCACGATGCTGACGCGGGACGCCTCGGTGGACCGGTACGATCATTCATCGTTGCGTTACGTGATCTATGCCGGGGCGCCGATGTACCGCACCGATCAGTTGCACGCGCTGGAAAAGCTGGGGCCGGTGCTGGTACAGTATTTCGGGCTGGGCGAGGTGACGGGGAACATCACGGTTCTGCCACCGCACATGCACCTCGATCCCGACGTCCCCGTGGGCACCTGCGGGTATGCGCGGACAGGCATGGAGATCGCCATCGTGGACGGCGAGATCTGCGTGCGCGGCCCGGCGGTGTTTTCCGGCTATCACGACAATCCGGATGCCAACGCGAAGGCCTTCGCCGGCGGCTGGTTCCACACCGGCGATCTCGGGCACCTCGACGCGCGCGGGTTCCTGTTCATCACCGGGCGTGCCTCCGACATGTACATCTCCGGTGGCTCGAACGTCTATCCGCGCGAGATCGAGGAAGCCCTTCTGCTGCACCCCGATGTGAGGGAGGCGTGCGTTGTGGGCGTGCCGGATGCCAAATGGGGCGAGGTGGGAATCGCTGTGATCGTGATGGCACCGGGCGCCGCCTCCTGTGACGAGGCGGCATTGCGGGCGCATCTCGAAGGCCGCATTGCGCGCTACAAAACCCCGTCGCGCTTCGTCATGTGGGCGGAGCTGCCGAAATCCGGCTACGGCAAGGTGGCCAAGCGCGCGGTGCTTGAACGCCTGCTGAGCATTGACCGCACGGTCTGAGCCGCCGCTCGGCCGCTGTTCCAGGCTCCACCGACAGTGCCGGCCAGCCCATCGGTACAGGTTGCCTCGCCGGCAAAGATCAGGCGGCCATCAGCCATTGGCTCAGCAAGCTTGTCGCGCGCGGTGGAGTAGCCGGGCAGGGCATAAGCGTAGGCGCCCAGGAACAACGGGTCCGTTCCCCAGTCGGTCACAGCGGCGGTGACAAGGCTCCGTTCGGCGGCAGCGCCGATCAGGCGTCGAAGGTGCTCGCGCGCGAAGGCATCGGTGGCGCGGGGTTCCTGGCCAGCGAAGGACCACGCCGTGTGGCCGCCTAAAAAACCGACGATGTGGTCGCACCCCATCGGCCAGGCAAGAAACGAGATGTTGGGCGCGAAGGGCTCCTCCACGCGGCGGGAAAGGCCGCAATAGTCAGGCAGGCCGAAGCGGTCGCTGTCCGTCGCGCGCAAGGCGATCTTCGTCAGCAACCCCATCGGCAATCCCTGGATCGCATCGACGATGTCGGCGGGCAGGAGCGGGTCGAAGCCGATTGCGCCCTGCGCGAGCACGCCGGTGGAGACCGTGACGATGCACGCGCGTGCCACAATGGTCCCGTCCGGGGTATCGACGGCAATGCCGCCGCCGGCGCGGTGCCAGCTGATACGTGAGACGGGCGCGCCGAGACGGATTTCACCCGCCAGGGGGGCAAGGTGGTGCTGGACGAAGTGTCCTAGCCCGGCGTCCACGTTGAGGTTGCTGCCCACGAGTTGGTTGCGGTGCAGGTCCCGGACGCTGAGCAAGCGTGGGTCGGCGGCGGCGATCTGGGCGGCTTCCCAGGTTTCGACTGTCGCGGTCCATGGATCGGTGCGGAGCGGGGCGATAGCGTCGGCCACGCTGGAATCCGTGCTTTCAGCGGCGTGAGCCTCCGTGACATGTTCGAACCGCTCGCACGATGCGTCGAACTCAGCACGTTCCGCATCTGTCGCGAGCCGGTCGCCGACGATGGTGCGGCGCGCGCTATGCCGGTCGGAGTCCGTAAGGGCCACGCCGGCCGCCTGTGCGATCGGTACCAGCGGATTGCGCTCGGCGGCGTGCAGCCAGGAGGCGCCGCGATCGAACACTGCGTTCCCAAACGACGCGGAGGCATCGGTGTGGGCTCGGCCGCCGACCCGGTGGGAGGCTTCGAGCACGATGGAATTCAGGCCGGCCTCACGCAGTGCGGCGGCCGCACCGAGGCCCGCGCAACCCGCGCCGACGATAACAACATCGAAACTCATGGAGTGACTGGGACGGACTTGCGGAAGAACACACGCTCGTAGCCGTCCTGTTCGTGGCGTCCGGTCTCGATCCAACCGGTGCGACCGTAAAGCGCGATATTCTCGTGCATCGTCCGGTGCGTGAACAACCGCAGTTCGGGGACGCCTAGCCGCCGTGCTTCGGCCTCGACGAAGCGCATCAGGGTGCAGCCGAGGCCTTGACCTTGCGAGGCGGGATGGATGGCGATGTTGTCCAGATACAGATGGTCCTCCTTCGGCGACAAGACGACGAGGCCTATTATATGGCGGTCCATCGTGAGAACCCAAACCGCCTGCTCGTTCACGCAACGTGAGTAATCGTCCAGCATCGGGCCGGGGGGCACCCCGATTCGCTCCGTGTAGCCAGTGTAGGCGGCGTGGACCACAGCCTCTATCGCGGGCACATCGGCGTTTGTGGCCAACCGGATCGTGGCATCGGACCCGGATGGGAGCATAGGCATTGGCGGACTTTCCAGAATGGCGGGCTTGCGCCACGATTACCCCAACCATTAACAGAGGACGCGTCCATGTGGGAGCAAAGCAGGCGATATCCCGATCCGAGCATCGAGACGCTGCATCCGAGTTTCAGCAAATATCGCGTATCGCTTGCCTCTGTGGAGAGGCTGGCGGATGGGTGCCGGTGGTCCGAGGGGCCGGTGTATTTCGGCGACGCGCGGTGCGTCCTGTGGAGCGACATCCCGAACAACCGGATTTTGCGCTGGGACGAGGAGACCGGCGGGGTCTCGGTGTTCCGCCGCCCGTCCAACAACGCCAACGGCAACACGCGCGACCGGCAGGGGCGGCTGGTGACGTGCGAGCACGATGCCAGGCGGGTGACACGAACCGAGTATGACGGCGCGATCACCGTGCTGTGCGACCAGGTGGACGGC
>JANXXW010000162.1 GCA_025350425.1 Rhodospirillales bacterium | reverse complement strand
TTGCCGCGCCGGCGCAGGCCTGCCTCATACGCCGGCCAGTTCTGCACATTGAACGACATCTTCGGGATGAGGTGACGGCGGTCGGCGTTGTGCTTGTGCGGCATCGGGGTGCTCGAACCAAAGAGGGACGAGCGTCCTACTGCCGCCTGGACCGGCCAAGTGCACCAACGTCTTCAATCGCCCAACTCCAGGGGCCCCGCCCAGGATCAGATCGGCATCCGGTAGCCGTAGAACTCGTGGTCCTCGTTGTAGCCGCCCTGGCCGGCGCCGAGATCGGCAAAGTCGTGCACGACCTCGATCGCAGTGATCCACTTGACCATCTTGAAGCCCAGCTCGTTCTCGCAGCGCAGACGTAGCGGCGCACCGTGCAGCACGCTGACCGGCACCCCGTTCATCTCGTAGGCGAGGATTGTCAGCGAGTGGTGCATGTTGTGCATCTTGTGCACGTCATAGTAGCGACCGCCCTCGCCGCCATCAGCGAACGAGTAGAACACGGCATAGCGCGCCTCCGCGGCCGGTTTCACGAGATCGAGGATATGACGCATCGGTACACCGCCCCACTTGGCGACGCCAGACCACCCCTGGATGCAGAAATGCGTCGTGATCTGCTCCTGCTTCGGCATTGCCAGGAGTTCCGTCAGCGAGAATTCCTGCGGTCGGTCGACCAGCCCGTCCACGCGCAACCTGTAGTTCGCGAAATTCTCGACCACGTGGGCGTCGAACTCGGCCGAGTGCGGCATCGTGCCGTTCGGCCAGAAATACGGCGAGATGTCCGCCTCGGTGAGTTCCGAGCGCGGGTCCCACCACTCGGCCAACCCCTTGATCCAGCCGACCATGAAACTGCCAGTGTGCTGCACCAGCCGTGCGTAGCGGATCGTCATCGGCGAGGCCGCCGCCCATGCCGCCGCCACGATGGACATCGCCAGCACGAAGGGCAGGAACCCGGACCACGAAGCGTCCTGCACGCCGGCGAACATGTGGTTGGTGTTCTCGCGCAGGCTGGTGACGAACACCATAATGCCGTGCGCCAGGATGAAGAGCACGAACCAGGAGAAGGAAAGGAAGTGGATGGAGCGTGCCACCTGCCGGTTCAGCACCCGCCCGGTCCAGCCGAGACGGTTGGAGATCGCGGGGCTCTGCAGCAGACCGGTGGCGATGGAGACCGGGGCCGCGATGAACACGGTGGCAAAATAGGCAAGCTGCTGCAGCGCGTTGTAGCGGGTCCAGCCCTGGTCCACGGGGAAGTTCAGCGATCCGTACTGGATCGCCGTTGAAACCGCGCTCGGGAACACGTCCCAGGTGAGCGGCACCAGGCGGCGCCACTGGTCGGTCGAGAACAGCAGCACGTAGAAGGCGATGCCGTTTACCGTCCAGAGCAGGTTTGTGGAAAAATGCCACCACCGGGCGAGCCCGATCGTGTGGCGCAGTCCCGGGATGCCGAGCCACTTCGGCAGCGTCACTGAGTCGTCCTTGGCGGTCCAGACCCGTCCGGTCGGCACCGGACGCTGAAAGCGGAACCAGTCCGTGCCCGGCGTGCAGTCCCGCTTCCAGTAAAGTCGGGGATGGTCGGCCAGGATCTGGATGCCGGCGCGGATGATAAACATCATGAATAGCATATTCAGGAAGTGCTGCAGCCGCAGCCACCAAGGAAAGCCGGAGTTCACCGAGGGTGCGGCCTGGGCGATGCCCGGGTGACGGACAAGGAAAGCCTTGATCTCCGGATACTCGCGTAGGCTCTGCGCGATGGCGACTGCGAGGATGAGGAGCGCGAACCCGATCGGCAGCGCCCACAGGGTGCTGATCCAACGATTTCCTATACGGATGCGTGGCACGATGCCCTGCTGCGGCGGCAACCAGTGACTCAGCAGGATCCGATCGTCCGCGACGCTCAGCGTCGCTGCGAGAGGATCGTGTAGTGGCGTGACCTTGGGTGGGTTCGTCAATGAATCTCATCCTGTCTGAACCGGCACGAGCGCCATGGCTTACTTGGAGCGCCTGGCTTTTTCCGGGCCACATCTGTGTCAGCGTCCTAAGAGAACTTCTCTCAGAACCACAGCTTCGTTATGAAGCTCGTCTCGTGCGCCAAATAACAAGGTGACAGTCTCCTGTCGGGCGAGCTCGCGTAGAGCTTCAACTACTTTCGCATTGTCCTTCAGTTCTGCCCGATATCTCTGACAGAATTCTACCCATCGGACGGGATCATGTCCAAACCACTGCCGCAACTCGGTGCTAGGCGCGATCTCCTTGTTCCATGAGTGAAGCGCCGCTCTTACTTTGCTGACGCCTCGCGGCCATAATCTGTCTACAAGAACGCGCAGACCATCAGAAACGTTCATTGCTAGATAAATGCGTTTTACTAGGACATGGCTTGCTGCGATCCGCACCATCACGTGGATATCCGATCAAAAATCAGGCCATGCAGCAGGAAAGGAAAATCACAAATCTCGTCGACGACAAGATGGTCGCCTTCCTGCAGGACAGACATCAACGTCCTTCCGTCGGGATCGTGTGGTCGAGCCGCAAGCCATTTTGGCCCAATCCGGCCCGGTCGGATGCTAGCTAACTCACCGGAACGGCGCGAGGATGTGCATGATCGATTCCGTCCCCAAAGGACAGGTCCGGCGCGAAAGTCTCACTATGCCGCCGTGGTGCCGGCACCAGCAACTCGTCCAGCGCCGTCTCTGCCACCGCCATGAAGCCGGGCGGGCCGCAGTAATAGATCTCGGCATCGTCCGACAGATGCTGTCGCAGCAGGTTGGCCGAAACCCGTCCGATGATCTCCTTCCCGGGTAGTGCCATGCTGCCGTCATCCTGCTCAAGCACCAGGACGACCTCGATGCCGTCACGCCGCTTGGCCATCGCCTCGATCTCTTTTCCGAAGCCCATCACTTGCGGATTGCGGGCCGCATGCACGAACATTACCCGCCGCGTCCCGCCAGTTGGCGAGGACAGATGGTCCAGCATCGCCAGCACCGGTGTGATGCCCGAACCGCCGCTGAGCAGCATGACCGGTCGGTCGCTGTCGTCGAGCACCAGGTCGCCGAGCGGCATGTGCATCAGCAGCGTCCCGCCTTCCTGCAGTGTGTCATGCAGGTATGACGACATTAGCCCCGCCGGCACGTCGTTGGAGGCAGCATCCTGGCGACGGACCGCAATCCGATAGAACCGGCCGTTCGGCGAATGCGTCAGGCTGTATTGCCGGATCTGCTGGTGCGGGTAGCCTGGCGGCTGCGCCTTCACCGAGACATACTGGCCAGGCAGGAAAGGCGGCAGCACCCGACCATCCTCCGGTCGCAGGGTGAACGAAGTGATCTCCGTCCCTTGCGCTTCCCGGTGCTCCAGCCGAAACGGCAGGAAGCCGTTCCAGCCGCCCAGCACGCCCGCTTCCGCTGCATAGATCTCCGCCTCACGCCCATGCAGGATATCAGCCAACTGTCCGTAGGCGGCCGTCCAGGCATCCAGAATCGCCGGTGTCGCCGCGTCGCCCAGCACCGACTTGATGGCGCCCAGCAGATAATGGCCGACGATTGGATAGTGCTCCTTCTGTATCTCAAGCACACCGTGCTTGTGGGTGATCCGCTCCACCATGCCGCCGAGCGCATCGAGCCGGTCGACGTTCGCTGCATAGGCCAGCACCGAACCCGCGAGGCTGCGCTGCTGACGTCCATTTACCTGGTTTACCGGGTTGAAGATGTCGTACAACTCGGGATGCGCATCGAACATTGATGCATAGAACACCCGGCTGATGCTCTCACCTTGAGTTCGAAGCACCGGGACGGTCGCGCGGATGATATCGTGCTGAGCCTCAGTAAGCATGGGTTTCTTCCTCTAGCACCAGGAGTGTTCCTGACGCCGCGATTGTGCAAGCTCCCGCGAGACCAGTCCTGCCAATTCCGGCCCGTTCCCGGCAAAGTGCCGGATCATCAAGGCTTTATCGCCCTTGCCGGCCGCCGCGTAGATCACGACTGGGCAGCGACGTCCGCAGTCCGATCGCGAAACAGGGGAGCGTAGATGCGGTCGAGCTGCGCTGCCCGAATGGTATCCTGGATCAGGCGAATGTCGGACATAGCCGGCATTTCAGCCTTCCCACGTGCCGGACGCCTGAACAGCTCCGGCCGCTCCATCGCCAGACGCAGCAGCCGCTGCGTCGGTTTCGAGGGTGGAATCTGACCTGCCTCATATTTCTCGAACGATTTCTCTCCAGTGCCGAACACCTCGCCAGCATCACGCTGCGACAACTCGCAGCGCAGCCGAATGGCCCGGATCAGCACCGGCGGAAACGGCTCGCCCCGCACGATGGCTCGCGCCGATCGCCGCGCCATCTCCGCAACCAGATTGTCGTCATCAACCAACTGGCCATCCAGATCGTCCGGGTCGTCCAGAGAACACCACCAGCCCGGCTGACGATATTCGAACGTCTGTCCTTCGACCTTCAGCGTGACGAGCTTCTCACCCCGCACCATTGGCCGCCCGCTCTCGGCACTCGCCATCGTCTCGGGGTAGTTCCTGGGAGTCTTCGCCATGCTCATGCCTCCTTGAAGCTGATCAGGAACAAGGCTTTCTGGGCGTCGAGCGTGACTTTGACGTAGAGCTCGGTGCCGGCCGCCTTGGGCCTGTACACGTCCTGCCACACGCGATGATCGGCGTAGGACGTCATTGATTTCTCGAAATCTACCACGGCCAAAGCCTGGATCGTGGCAACAACCGCCGTATCATCCATTCCCAGCGCGTCGGCTCCTTGCTTCGAGACAAAAGACCGGTTGAGTGCCGCTGGATCGGCAAAGGCAGCCTTGACGTCCGGCAGGGCGTAATGCGGCTTCCGCTTCTCCATTGCCCCCATGATGGGGGGTTACGAACGCGAACACAAGGGAAATGAACCCCCTTGGTGGGGGTGTTTGGCACCAACCTGGGCAAGGTTAGGCGTCTCCCCTTCGGAGCCGGGCTCTCGGGCTCCGCCCCGAGCCGCCTGTAGAGCGGCATCTCGGCCATTCGGCTTCCATCCCTGACGCGCCCATCCCCGCAGACGCGGCGTGGAGGGGGCCGAGGGACGTCGCTCCTCTTCTCCCCCAAAGCGCCTTCCACCCAGCTTCCTTCACCTGCGCTGCGCTGCAGCTCCATGCAGCAGGGACCCTGCGAAGCCGCTTTTCCCCGTCCATCCCTACCGCCATCAAGCGATATCAGGAACTCATCCATGGGCGACACTGAGGGCTCTGTTGCAATCTTTGGCGACGGGCGCGCGTAGCGGTCAATCGGGTCAGATGGCTCGTTACGCTACCGCGAGATC
>JANXXW010000143.1 GCA_025350425.1 Rhodospirillales bacterium | reverse complement strand
GAGCAAATCCATCTCGCGATGGTCCTGTTGATGCACGAAGGCATCCGCGCCGGCCACCCGGCCCGCAAAGGCTTCCGGCATGTCCCCGCCTTCCAGGCCATTTCCGTAAGCGGCCGAGGAGGCGGCGAGATAGGCCGCGCCCAACTCCGCCCGGTCCGTCCAGTCGCCACGGCCGAGCCGGTCCGCCAGTCCCGCCCCGTACGCGCCGGGCGCCGCGCCGAACACGCGGGCGCTGGCAAGCCGGAGCGTGGGGCCCTCGAGGCCACGGCAGGCTTCGGCCAGCGGGTTCCAGTCGGCTGCCTCGTCGCGCGCCGCCAGTGCCCGCACGGCGCTGTCGAACAGGGCGATCTGCGCCTCGAAGGCATCGCGGAACAGGCCTGAGATCCGCAGCGTCACGTCCACGCGGGGCCGGTCAAGCACCGCCAGCGGCAGGATCTCGATGCCGCTGACGCGCGCGGAGCCGTCGTCCCAGGTCGGGCGCGCGCCCATCAGCACCAGCGCCAGCGCCAGATCCGCGCCGCCGGTGCGCATCGCGGCACTGCCCCAGAGGTCGATGACGATCGAGCCCAGCCACTCGCCGCGCTCCTGCCGGTGGCGCCGCAGCAGATCGGCGGCCGCGCGCTCGGCCAGCGTCACGGCGGCTCGCGTCGGCATCGTGCGCGGGTCCAGCGTGGTGAGGTTGCGCCCGGTCGGCAGCACGTCGGCGCGGCCGGCGGTGGGCGCGCCGGACGGGCCGGGCGGCACGAAGCGTCCGTCGAGTGCCGCCAGCAATGCCACCATCTCGGCGTCGGGCGAACGGTCCAGCCGGTCGCTCAATTCCGCGCTCGAAAGGTCGGGACACGCCTCGGTCAGGCAGTGCAGCAACGCGGCGCGAGACTCTGTGCGGGGCGCCACGCCGAACACGTGCAGGCCATCGCGGATACGCAGGTCCTTCACGTCACAGAGATACGCATCGAGCCGGGCCAGCGCTTCGTCGTCCGCGTCGTCGGTGGCAGCGCCGCTTTCGGCCAGCAGGCCCGAAACCCCGGCTTGATCGAGGATGGCGCGCCGCAGCAGCCCGGCGCGACGGCGGTCCAGTCCGTCGGCGGCGGCATACTCGTCGATCAGCCGCTCCAGTTCCACGCTCTCGCCCTGCAGCCCGGCCAGCCGCAACGGCGGGGTGAGGTGGCCGATGGTGACCGCGCCAAGCCGCCGTTTGGCCGCCGCCGCCTCGCCGGGATTGTTGGCGATAAACGGGTAGATTACCGGCGTGGGACCCACCAGGGCTTGCGGGAAGCACGCCTCCGACAGCGCCACTGCCTTGCCCGGCAGCCATTCCAGCACGCCGTGCGCGCCCAGATGCACGATCGCATGGACGGCGCTGATATGGCGCAGCCAGAGGTGGAACGCGACATAGGCGTGACGCGGCGGCAGATCGGGGTCGTGGTAGCCAGCTTTGCGGTCGAGTTCGCCGCCGCGCGCTGGCTCGATGGCGACGGTGACGTTGCCCAGAGCCATGTAGCGCAGGCTGAAATCCTGGTTCGGCTCGCCCCAGGCGGCGATCACGCGCGTCTGCGTCACGTCAGGCAGGGTGGCGAACAAGCGGCGATACTCGGCCAGGCTCAAGATCGGTCGGGCGGGAATCTGGGTGAGGCCTTCGACGAGATCGCCCGGCGGCGCGGTCGCGTAGCCTTCGGTACGGAGCCTGGCGAGGATGGCGGCGGTGCTCGCGAAGGTGTCGAGGCCGACCGCATGGGCCATCTGCCCGCCGGCGTTGGGGTAGTCAGATAGAACCAGCGCTAGCCGCCGCTCGCTGGGCGATGCCGTGGCCAGCCGCGCCCAGCCGCAGGCGCGCTCGGCCGCCATGGCGATGCCGGGGCCATGCGGGCGGTGAATGGTCCGGGCGAACCCCAGCCCTGCCACTTCCGGCTCGGCTTCCTTGAACGAGATGGCGGCGGCGAGCAGCCTGCCGTCCAGTTCCGGCATCACGACCTGCATCGCCAGATCGGCCTGCGACAGCCCGCGCTGGGAAGCCTGCCACGCGTTCTCGGAGGCACCCGAAAGCACCATTTGCAGCACTGGCGCGTCGGCGGCGTCCAGTGGCGAACCGTCCGGGCCCAGGGCGGAGAAGCCGGTGGCGTTCAGCACTACCGCCGGCTGCCACTCTCTCAGCATCTCGGCCACGAAGGCGGCCCCCTGTGGCTCCTTGAGGCTGGCGACGTAAAGCGCACGGACGCCCATGCCGCGCCCGTGCAGCGCCGCCGCCAGCGCCTCGACGGGCGCCATGTCGCCGGCCAGCAGGTAGGAGCGGTAGAACACGATGGCAGCCAAAGGATCGCCCGGACAATCGAGAGCGTGCTCGCCAAACAACGGCACCGATGCCGCCTGCACCATCGGATCGGGCGCCATTCCGGCCGCGTGGGCCGCCAGCCGGAGCGCGCCATTCAAGTTGGCCGGGCCGCCCTGGGCCAGCAGCACGTCCATTCGCGCCAACAGTTCGGGCGGCATGGTCGACAGCGCGGCAAGTCCCGGATCGGCCCGCCCATCGCCCGGCACGATTGCCAGCGGGATGGCGTGGCGCGCGCAGACCGCCGCGACCTCCTCCGCCCCGTAGCGCCAGTATTCCAACCCGCCCAGCAGCCGGATCACAACGCACCGCGACCCGGCGATCACGTCCTCGACATACATGTCCACCGACATCGGATGACGCAGGCGCACGAGGTTGGCCAGCCGAAGCAGTGGCCGTGGCCCCGCCATCGCCTGCCACGCCGCCGACACTGCACCGAGGTCACTGTCCGAGAACGACAGGAACACGATGTCGCCCGGTGACTGGCCAAGATCGACCGCCGCCTCGCCCTGGTCCAGCCCATGCGTCTCGCGGACGAGAAGGTGCATCGGCTAGTCCACTTGTACCGGCGTCGCCGCAAGCGCGTGCGTGATCGCAGCACGGTCAAGACCGGCCTGCCCGATCACCACAAGGCGGCCTTGGCGCGCCTCGCTCGCCAACCATTGGCGGTCGTATGCGTGACGGAACCGTCCGCCGACGCCTTGCACCGCAAGTCGCAGATCACGTCCACGCACCTCGACGAAACCCTTCATACGCAGGATGTCGTGTGCCTCGGCCACGCTCTGCAACAGCGCTACCAATGCCTCGGGCGACTCGCAGGGCGGCAACGCCACCGAGAAGCTCTCGAAATCGTCGTGCTCGTGTGCCCCGTCCATGGCGTCGTGATGCGACTTGCGGGATGCCAGATCGTCCTCTGCGGCGGCGGACAGGCCGAG
>JANXXW010000094.1 GCA_025350425.1 Rhodospirillales bacterium | reverse complement strand
CCAAGCTCGATTGGTCCGAGGTGTCACAGGTGATCCTGATGGCGTTAATCATTTCCTTACTCGCGACGATATATCCTTGCTGGCGGGCGGCGCGGACTGACCCGGTGGAAGCGCTCCGCCATGAGTGAGACAGTGACACTGCGAATGCGCGGGGTGAAGCGCACCTATCGGAGCGGTGGGGGGGAGTTACCGATCCTGCGTGGAGTGGATTTCGAGCTGCGGGCGGGCGAGATCGTAGCTCTGGTGGCACCGTCGGGCGCCGGAAAATCGACGTTCCTGCATCTGGCGGGGTTGCTGGAGAAACCGGATGCAGGTCAGGTCTTGATCGACGGACGCGATGCCGGCGCGCTGTCCGATGCGGAGCGGACCGCGATCCGGCGCGACAGCATCGGCTTCGTGTACCAGTTCCATCACCTGCTGGGCGAGTTCTCGGCGCTGGAGAACGTGGTGCTGCCGCAGTTGATCCGCGGCACGGAGCGGCGCGTGGCGGCGGCTCGGGCGGAGATGCTGTTGGGGGCGTTCGGGCTGGCGTCGCGACTGACGCACTTGCCGGGCAAGCTGTCGGGCGGCGAGCAGCAACGCGTGGCAATCGCCCGCGCGCTGGCAAATGCGCCGAAGCTGATGCTGGCAGACGAGCCGACCGGGAACCTCGACTCAGCGACGGCAGCCGGGGTGTTCGACGAATTGCTGGCTACCGTGCGGCATCATGGCGTCGCGGCGCTGATCGCCACGCACAACACGGAACTGGCGGCGCGGATGGACCGGACGGTGACGCTGCGCGAGGGCCGGGTCGTTGAGTTGTGATGGAAGGCTGGCCCTGTCAGCACTAGATTATGGCTATGCGCTAGACCCGGCCGCGCCCGATAACCGCCATCGCGTATGGCAGCAGTTGCGCGGGAGTTCCTATCCAGTTCTTTGCGCCGACATTGCCGTGCTGACACCGGATGGACGTGTGCGGCGCCCGGACGCGATCTTCTGGTCTCGTGGCCTGGGTGCTGAGATCGATATCGACGAACCCACGGCCAGTCTGACGCTGGCCGACATTTCCGAGGGCGTGGCTTTTGCGTCCCGTTTGGTGAACTGACCATGCCGCTTGCCGACTTCGTGCATCTGCGCGTCCATTCCAGCTACTCGCTGAGCGAAGGCGCGATCAAGGCGGACAAGATTGCCGTGCTCGCGCGGAACGCCGGGATGCCGGCGGTGGCGATCGCGGATACCGCCAATTTGTTCGGGGCGCTGGAGTTCAGCCAGGCCTGTGCGGCGCAAGGTGTGCAGCCGATCCTGGGTTGCCAGATCGCGCTGACACGGGCGGACAACCCGATGTTGCCGCCCGATCCCGTGGTGGTGCTGGCGCAGGACGCGGCGGGGTTCGCGAATTTGCAGCGGCTTTCGTCGTTGGCGTTTCTGGAAGGTGACCCCGGCGCCAAGCCGCAGATGCTTCCGGAGCGGCTGTTCGCGTTTTCCGAGGGCCTCATCCTTCTCACCGGCGGCACGCTGGGACCGATCGGGCGGCTGCTGGCGGAGGGGCAGAAACCGGCCGCCGAGCGTTTGTTGGCGCGATTTGCCGAGGCGTTTCCGGGCCGCACGATGATGGAACTGCATCGGCACGGGATGGCGATCGAGCAGGCGATCGAGCCGGGCTTCATCTCTCTCGCGGATGCGATCGGGGCGCCTTTGGTGGCGACCAACGAGTGCTTTTTCGCGCGCCGCGAGATGCACGAGGCGCATGACGCGCTGTTGTGCATCGCCGAGGGCCGCACGATGGCGGAAGCCGAGCGGCGGCGGGTCACGCCGGAACACTGGTTCAAGCCGGCGGCTGACATGCGGGCCTTGTTCAAGGATCTGCCGGAGGCCTGCGACAACACGCTGGCGATTGCGCGGCGCTGCGCGGTGATGGCGGAAACCCGCAAGCCGTTGCTGCCGATGTGCCCCAAGGTGCGGCCCGGCACTACGGAGGAACAGACGCTCAACGCCATGGCCGAGGAAGGCCTGGTATTGCGGATGGACAAGATCGGTGCCGACGCGGCGATGCGGGCGCAGTATGGCGAACGGCTGGCGTTCGAGCTGTCCGTGATCGCGAAGATGGGTTTCCCCGGATACTTCCTGATCGTGGCGGATTTCATCCAGTGGGCGAAGGCGCAGGGGATTCCGGTGGGGCCTGGACGTGGCTCGGGCGCGGGCTCGGTCGCGGCCTGGGCGCTGACGATCACCGACCTCGATCCGATCCGGTTCGGGCTGCTGTTCGAGCGCTTTCTGAATCCCGAACGCGTGTCGATGCCCGACTTCGACATCGATTTCTGCCAGGACCGGCGCGACGAGGTGATCGCCTACGTGCGGCGCGAATATGGCAAAGACCGGGTGGCGCAGATCATCACGTTCGGCAAGCTCCAGGCGCGGGCGGCGGTGCGGGACGTGGGGCGCGTGCTGGGCTTGCCTTACGGGCAGATCAACAAGGTCGCCGAACTGATCCCGAACAATCCAGCCAAGCCGGTGACGTTGAGCGAGGCGATCGACGGCGAGCCGAAGCTGCAACAGATGCGGACCGACGACGAAGGATTGCGGCGGCTGATGGAGATCGCGTTGCAGTTGGAGGGTCTGTACCGCCATGCCAGCACCCATGCGGCAGGCGTAGTCATCGGCGACCGGACGCTGACGGAGCTTGTGCCGGTCTATCGCGATCCGAAATCGGACTTCCTGGTCACGCAATACTCGATGAAGTACGTCGAGCAGGCGGGGCTGGTGAAGTTCGACTTCCTGGGGCTGACGACGCTCACGATATTGCAGCGCGCGGTGCGCTTCCTGAAGGACGAGGGCACCGAGATCGACCTCGACACGCTGCCGTTAGATGATGCGTCCACCTACGAGATGCTGGCGCGAGGCGACGCGGGCGGCGTGTTCCAGTTCGAAGGTCAGGGGATGCGCGACGTGTTGCGGCAGATGCGTCCCAACCGGTTCGAGGATTTGATCGCTGGCGTGGCGCTGTATCGGCCGGGACCGATGGCCAACATTCCCGCCTATTGCCAGCGCAAGCACGGCGAGAAGTGGGAGCCGCCGCATCCGGAGCTGATGGAGATCCTGGGCGAGACCTACGGGATCATGGTCTATCAGGAGCAGGTGATGCAGATCGCCCAGAAGATGGGCGGCTACAGCCTGGGCAGCGCCGACCTGCTGCGCCGGGCGATGGGCAAGAAGATCCGCTCCGAGATGGACGCGCAGCGCAACACGTTCGTGGACGGCGCGGTCGGGCGCGGCGTTCCGCCAGAAAAGGCCGAGGAGGTGTTCGACCTCATGGCCAAGTTCGCAGATTACGGCTTCAACAAGTCGCACGCGGCGGCGTACGCGCTGGTCGCGTATCAGACGGCGTGGATGAAGGCGAACCATCCGGTCGCGTTTGTGGCCGCGTGCATGAGCCTTGCGATGAACAACACGGATCGGCTGGCGTCGCTGCGGCAGGAGGCGGGACGCATGGGCATCGTGATGCTGCCGCCGGACATCAACCGTTCCGGTGCCGATTTCGTGCTGGAGATGCACGAGGACAAGCTCGCGATCCGCTACGCGCTGGCGGCGGTGAAGCGGGTTGGACGCGCGGCGATGGAGGCGCTTGAAGTGACGCGGGGGGAGACGCCGTTCGTGGATATCTCCGACATCGCAGCGCGTGTCGATCCGCGCCAGTTCGCCAAGATGCAGATCGAGAACCTGGCAAAGGCGGGCGCCTTCGATCACCTCGATGATAATCGGGCGCGGGTATTCGCTGGCGCCGAGACGGTGCTGCGGCGGGCGCAGGCGTCCACCGAGGAGAAGGGCAGCGCGCAGATCGGGCTGTTCGGGGCGCCAGGGCGGCGGGAAGAGTTGCGGCTGCCTGACGTTGCGGACTGGATGCCGATGGATCGGCTGGGGTTCGAGGCCGAGGCGATCGGGTTCCATCTGACAGCGCACCCGTTGGATTCCTATGCACAGGTGCTGCGCCGCCTTGGGGTGATTTCGAGCACGCAGATGGAGACGAAGGCGCAGGCTGGCGCCGCGCGGGTGAAGCTGGCGGGATCGGTGATCGCGTCGAAGGAGCGGATCACGCGCACCGGCAGCCGGATGGCGTGGATACGGCTATCGGATTCGGGCGGATCCTACGAGGTGACGGTGTTCAGCGAGGTGCTGGCGCGGTCACGGGAGGCGCTGGCGATCGGCAACTCGGTGTTGGTGAGTGCCGATATCCGAATGGAAGGCGAAGCGCTGCGCGTGACCGCCAACGATGTCACGCCACTCGACCAGGCGGCCATGCAGGCGGGGGCGGGAATGCGCGTGTGGCTGGAGCGAACCGAGGCGCTGCCGCACATCCGGGCGCTGCTGACGCGTGAGGGCAAGGGCCGTGGCGAGGTGGTGCTGATGCCGCGCGTCGAGGGCGAGCAGGAAGTGGAGATCACGCTGCCGGGCCGCTTCAACGTTACGCCGCGTCTGGCAGATGAGATGCGGGTGCTGCCGGGGATCGAGCGGGTAGAGGAAATCTAGTCGCCCAACGCCACGCCGTCCCGCCTGGGATCGGCCCAGCCTTCGAGGCCGCCGCCTGGCATAATGGCGATGGCTTGGACACCACCATTCATCTCGGTGATCGCTGGCTTGTGGCCCAGGGCGCGCAGGGCGTCTGCCAGGCCTGCGGCTGGCGTGTCGCGTTCGAGTTCCTGGGCGTTATTTTCGCCCCCGATGCGGGGTTGCTCGATCGCCTCGCGGACCTGCTGGTGCCAGGCGAGCACGCCGACGATGGTTTCGGCGACGGAGTCGATGATGCGGGCACCTCCGCCGGCGCCGACGATGAGCACGGGCAGCCCATCGGCATCGAACACGATGGCCGGAGCCATGGTGGTGATGGGGCGTTTGTTCGGGGCCGCCGCGTTGGCGACATGGACGCCGTTCACCACCGGCCGCGTGGCGAAATTGGTCAGCGCGTCGTTCAGGACCACGCCGTCGATCACGATGTCGGAGCCGAAGTTCAGGTTGATGGTGGTGGTGAACGAGACGGCGTTGCCCGCGTCGTCGACGATGGCCAGATGGCTGGTGGCGGACATCTCGAGTGGGTCCGATACCGGCAGGGCGGCGTGTCGGGCGGGCGGTGTTCCGTGGCTTGCGGTCTCCAGCGCCGTGGGGCCGATCAGATGGGCGCGGGCGTCGAGATAGGACGGGTCGAGTAGGCCAGCCAGGGGGATTTCGACTTGATCGGGGTCGCCGATGAAGGCGCGGCGGTCGGCTTCGGCGAGACGCGCAGCCTCGATGAACAGGTGGGCCGAAGCGACGCTGCCGGGAAGCTGGTCAGCGATGTGGACGCGGTCGAGCACGGCGAGCTGCTGCAGCAGCGCCACACCGCCGGAGGAGGGAGGTGCAGCGCTGCAGATGCGGTGCTGGAAGGCGTCGGCGCAGACGGGGCTGCGTTCGCGCGGGCGGTATGCGGCGAGGTCGGCCAAGGTTTGGGTGCCGGGGTAGGGCGCCTGGCCCACCGCCGCCACCATGTCGTCGGCAACGATGCCAGAGTACAGGGCGTCGGGACCTTCCTTGGCGACACGGCGAAGGGTGGCGGCCAGAGCAAGGTTATGAATAGGCGATCCTGCCGGCAACGCCTTTCCGTCCGGGCCGAAATAGGCGGCGAGACCTGGTTTGCCCGCGAGGTCTTTGCGGCTGAGCAACGTGGCGTGCAGGTAGGGCGGCAGGGGAAAGCCATTTTCGGCAGTGGCGATGGCGTCCTGGAACAGACGTGCCCACGGCAGACGGCCCTGGGTCGTGTGCAGCACGGCAAGGGTGCGGAGCGTGCCGGGGACGGCGACCACGCGGCCGCTGCGGTCGAGCGTCTTGGGTTCTATGGCGCCACCGCCGGCCTCGTGCGCGTAGTCCTCTGGCATCATTGCGGGGGCGCTGGCGAGACCGTCGATGAAGGTCAGGCGCTTCGTCCGCGCCTCCCACACCATGAGCAGGGAGCCGCCGCCCAGCCCGGAGGATTGCGGCTCGACCACGGCGAGCATCATCTGCGCGGCGATGGCGGCATCGACCGCTGAGCCGCCTTCACGCAGCACGGCGAGGGCCGCCTGGGTCGCTAGCGGGCTCGCCGTGGCGGCCATGTGATACCGGGCGATGGCGGGCGCGTCGGCGGCGTGGACGGGACCGGGGAGGGCGAAGAAGGTGGCGAACCCCAGCAGGGCCACGAGCCTCGCGGAGAAGAATCGGTTCGCACATGGCACAGACGCGAGGCTTCGGCGTGGGCGGCTCGTCATCATCGCCTTTCGGGTCCGGCCTCTAGCAAGGACAGGTTCTGTTGCGCCAAATCGGCCGTGGACGTTTCCGGCGACAGGCGAACGGCCTGTTCCCAATCGCGGCGGGCGCCGGTGCGATCGTTGCGGCGCTGCTTGATGATACCGCGTTCCAGCAGGGCCTCGGCGTTTTCGGGATCGATGGCGAGCGACCGGTCGATGTCGTCCTGGGCGAGTTCCAGGCGGCCGAGGTGACGCCACGCGGAGGCCCGCAGCACGAGCGCGTCGGAGCGGCGGGGGTCGATTTCGAGAGCGTGGGTGAGGTCGTCCATCGCGTCCTGATAGCGACCGAGATTACCTGCCGCGACCGCGTCGTCGGTCAGGAGGTCGGGGTCATCCGGAGAGAGCGAGATCGCGAGGGTCGTGGCGGCGTAGGCCTGGGCCACGGAGTTGTTCATCAAGTAGGCCTGGGCGGCCTGGTCGTAGACTGCGGCGCGGGCGACGGGGCTACCGGTGCTGACATTGGCCAGCGCCTGCAGGATTTCCGCGCCCGCCTGTGGGTCGCCGAGGGCGATCTTGGCCAGGCCCATGCAGTGCATGGCGCCCTGGCCGCCGCCTCTGACGCTCCATGCCTCGGCATAGGCACTGGCGCCGGAGGGGTCGTTGGCGAGCATTGCGAGGCAGGTCTCGTACTCGGCGCCCTCGGCGATGCGCGGCGGCACAGGAGGGATCGGAAGCGGGGATGTCGGCGCGAGTGGCTCGATCTCAGCGGGTTCGCGCGCGGCTGCGGCGGCGGTCTCGATGGCCTCAGGCTGAAGCGTCCGCCACGCGGCGCCTCCGCCAAACGCCAGCAGCAACGTGACCGCCCCGCCGATGATTGCCGACCGCGTGTTCATAACATCGCACTCTAGTCTTTTGCGGATAGCTGCCGCAAATATGCGAATGGACACACGCATTCTCATTTTTGGAAACGGGTATACCGGGTCCGCCATTGCGCGCGCGGCCCACGCTGCGGCAATCCCCGTATCTGTCACCAGCCGCGATCCGCGTGGTTCCGACGTGATCGCGTTTGCCCAAGCCGGCGAAGCCATCGCGAAGGCCACGCATATCGTGGCGACGGTGCCACCAGGGCTTGAGGGCGATCCGGTGCTGGCAGCATACGCGGCGTCCGTCCGTTCCGCGCCGTTGCTGCGATGGGTGGGATATCTTTCCACCACCGGTGTCTATGGCGACCGGGAAGGGGCCTGGGTGAACGAGGCCAGCGCAGTGGCGCCGGGTTCGGATCGCGCGCGGCGCCGGGTGGCGGCTGAGGAGGAATGGCGGGCGGCGTGCGGGCCTGTGGCGCTCGACCTGTTCCGCGTGGCTGGCATCTACGGGCCGGGCCGCTCGGCGTTCGACGATTTGCGGGCGGAGAGGGCGCGGCGGACGCACAAGCCGGGCCACCTATTCGGGCGCATTCATCGGGACGACATCGTGGGAGCGGTGATGGCGGCGATTGGGCAGGTTACGGCGGGGCAGCGCCCGCCCGGCACGCGGGTGCTGCACCTGGCGGACGACCTGCCGGCCGAGAGCGCCGACGTGGTCACCGAGGCGGCTGGGCTGCTCGGCATCGAACCACCGCCGGTGCAGGAGTTTTCGCAACTCGCGCCGGAGATGAGCGAGATGGCGCGGAGCTTCTGGGAGGAGAACCGCAAGGTTTCCAGCCGCGCGACCCAGGCAGCGCTGGGGCGGAAATGGACGTATCCGACCTATCGCGAAGGGCTACGCAGCATCCTTGCCGAGGAGCGTGAGCACGGTCCGTCCGATTAAAGCGAGGTCATCCGGCCGCGATAGTCGGTGATCGCCGTGCTTCACGAGCGTGACCTGCACGTCGGCGCTCTCCAGACAAGCGGCGAGGCGCAGGGCCGTCTCCCAGGGCACGTCCGGATCGCGCTGGCCGTGCAGGAGACGCACCTTGCAGTAGATGGCGATGGGGGCCGCGAGCAGCAGGTGGTTGCGGCCTTCCTCAATCAGAGCGCGGGTAATCGCGGTGGACGGGCCGTACTCGCTGGGGATCATCAGCACCCCGTCGCGGGCCAGCGTGGCGCGTTCGGGTGGCGCCATGGCGGCCCACATCAGGTCCTGGGTGAAATCGGGAGCGGCGGCGATGCCCACCAATCCCACGACCCGCGCGGGGCGGGCGAGGGCGGCCAGCAAAGCGATCCATCCGCCCATGGAGGAGCCGACCAGCACGATCGGGCCGTCGGTCAGACCGTCAATGGCGGCCAACGCGTCGGCGGTCCAGCGTCCGATGGTGCCGTCCGTAAAGGTGCCGCCGCTGGCGCCGTGCCCGGAATAGTCGAACCGGAGCATGGCGCGGCCATGCTCGGCGCATAGCCCGGCTAGTGCGTCGGCCTTCTGGCCAAGCATGTCGCTGGCGAAGCCCGGCAGGAACACAAGCGTGGGTCCGATTCCGGACTGCTGCATCCAAGCCAACGAGACGCCATCGCCACGATCGAGCCGTCCGGTTTCAGGATGATGGGTCAGTTTGAAAAGTAACCTTCGTGCCTGGCGACTACTCGTCTCACTTACCACCAAATCGCGCGGAGAGACGACGGACTTATGCCGGCCTGCGGTGAAAGTGACCCCTCCACCCCATCGTCGCTTTCTTCAGCGCGAGGTAGCGTTCGGCACCTTATGGCGTCGTAATATTATTATATCGTAACTAATGGAAGTATGGCGATATCAGCTGAGTATCAAACTGAAACACGTCCGGTTTGGGTCATTACTCGCCTCCACGCCAAGCCTGCCCATGATATAGCCCCGGCGATGCCCGAACCAGCCGAGTCGCCCTATCCCGTCGTGCTCCAGGTGCTGCCCGCCCTGGGTGGCGGTGGCGTAGAGCGGGGGACCGTGGAAATGACCGGCGCCATCGCGCGCGGCGGCGGCCTGGCTTTGGTGGCCAGCGCGGGGGGGCGGCTCGAGCTCGCTGTCGAGCGGGCCGGCGGGCGCAACATCCGGTTGGGGCTGACGACCAAGAGTCCGTGGGGCATCTGGCGCAACGCCGCGCGGCTGGCCGAGGTGATCCGGCGCGAGGGCGTGGATATCGTGCATGCCCGCTCGCGCGCCCGCCTGGTCCGCCTGGCTGGCGACGCGCCGCACCGGGGTGAAATTCGTCACGACCTATCACGGCAGCTACAACGAAGACCTGCCGTTCAAGCGGCGCTACAATTCGGTGATGACGCGGGGCGCGCTGGTGATCGCCATCAGCCAGCACATCGCGCGCATGATCGAGACGCGCCACGGCGTCGATCCCGCCCGTATCCGGATCATCCCGCGCGGTGTCGATCCTGCGGTGTTCGACCCGGACCTGGTGACTCCGGCGCGCATGATCGGGCTCTCGGCCAAATGGCGCGTGCCAGACGGCACCCCCACTATCATGCTGCCTGGCCGGCTGACGCGCTGGAAGGGCCAGACCGTGCTGATCGAGGCGTTGGCGCAAATGCGCCATACCGAGGCCGTGTGTGTGATGGTCGGCGCTGACCAGGGCCGCGTCCGCTACACGGGTGAGCTGCTGCGGCTGGCAGAACGGCTAGGCGTGGGCGCCCGCCTGCGCCTGGCCGGAGACTGCGACGACATGCCGGCGGCGCTCATGCTGTCCGATGTGGTGGTGAATGCCTCGACCGATCCCGAAGGGTTCGGCCGCGTGGTGATCGAGGCGCAGTCGATGGCGCGCCCGATCGTGGCGAGCGACCATGGCGGCGCGGTGGAGACGGTGGAGCATGGCGTGACGGGCTGGCGGGTTCCGCCCGGCAACGCGGCAGCGCTGGCGGCGGCGCTGGATCACGTGCTCGATCTGCCGGAGGCCGAACGCGTGGCGATCGGCCAGCGGGCACGCGCGGCGGTGAGCGCACACTACACCGTGGCGGCGATGCAGGCGCGGACGATCGACGTGTATCGGGAGCTGCTGGGGTTCGGTCCGAGTGCCTAGTCCTGGGCGCCTAGTCCTGGGCGTCTTTGCCTACCGCACCATCTCCGTGACCCGATCCGCCAACTGCCCCAGCAACGCGCTCATGGCCGCCACCAGATCCTGGGTACCGTCCGAGGGAAGGTGCTGGGTAAGCCGCAAGGTCCGCGCGATGGTTGGCCGTTTGCCGGTGTCGTGGCGAATGGCGATCTGTGCCAATAAGACCAGATCCCCGGAGGGATCCGTGTCGAAACGCTGGATGTCCAGTTCCAGCACTGCATCGGGCTGGGTGGAGATCGCGCCTGCTTCGGCGAACACCGCCGTTCCAGGCATCCGGGAAACCAGGTCCTCGGTGAACACGCGCTCAACCATCCCGCCCAACGGCTCACCCCAACGGTCCCGGTCGGAGACCTGCAAACGGTATTGAACGGTGGAGCGGACGATGCCGGGACGGTCCAGATAACCGGCGAGGCCGATCCTCCGCAGTTCCAGGCTGTGGGTCCTGGAAGGTGCGGCCACGCCGGGCACGCCGGGCACGGCGGCCAGGGTGAACAGGTCCATCGGTGGCGAGGCGCACCCCGCCAGCCCAGCAACCAACGGGAGCGCCACGATCAACGCCATGGCCGAAAGTCGCATTATCGTTCCCCTGACCGTTCGGTTCGTCCGCGTAGCAGCGCATCGGGATGCTGGTCGAGGTAATCCGCCAGCAGCCGCACCGAGCGCGCCGTGTCGCCGGCCTGGACCAGCAGGCGTTGCAGGTCCCGCTTGAACTCGGATTTCTCGCCATAGCCGGAATCCGCAGACGAAATTAGGCGACTGGCGTGGTCTACCGCCGCCTGCAGGCTCTGCGCGATCTCGGGCAGGCGCTTCAGGAACGGCGTGGCGCCAACATCCACCTTGCGGATCAGCTCCTGCGTGCTCGACATGGTGCTCGAAAGCGCCTGCAACGCCTGCTTCAGCTCCGGACCGTTGGCGAGTTGGCTGACGCCCCGCAGCGTGTCGTTCAGGTTCTTGGCGATCTCGTCCAGCGGCAGCTTGCCCAGCTTGGCGGCGATATCAGAGAGGTTCGTGGTAATGCTGTCGAGCCCACCATTCGTGTTCGGAAGCACGATGGCATCGCCCTCCATGACCACGTCCGGCGGCTGTTTGTTGGGGAAGTAGTCCATCGCCAGTACCATCTGCCCGGTCAGGTAATTGGCCGTACGCAATTGCAGCCGTAGCCCGCGCCCCACCAGCGTTCGGGCGATATCGATCAGCTTGGAATGATCGATCTGGTCTACGTCCAGTATCCGCTCGGGCTGTAGCTGCAGCTCCACCTTCACACGGGTCGAGGTGTCGCTCGGGTCGAACTGCAACTTCACCCCTGTGACATCGCCGATCTGGATGCCGTAAAGCTCGACCGCCGATCCCACCGCGAGCCCGCGCACGGAGCCCTCGAAGTAGGTGACAAACGGAATTTGCTTCCGATACCCGGCGGCGTCGGCCGCGGCTTCGTCGCCATACAGCGTGAATTTGGTCCCGGCCGGGCTCGCGGGAGTCTCCACCGAGTCCTTCGGCACGTCGAACGCGATGCCGCCGGACAGCAGTGCCTGCAGGCTTTCGAGTTGAATCTTGACGCCTTGCGCGCCCAGGCTGAACGTCACGCCTGAGGCGTTCCAGAAATGCGTGTTCTGCCGCACGTAGCCGTCGAACGGCGCGCGGATGAACGCATGCATTGTCACGCCGCGCCCGTTCGGCCCGAGATCGTAGCCCAGCATCTCGCCCACCGCTATATCGCGGTAGAATACCGGGGAACCGCTGCTGAGCGAGCCGATCCGGTCTGCCGTGAGATCGAATGTATGGCCAGGCTCGTCGGAACGCACGGCCGGCGGTTCCTCCAGCCCCACGAAGTCCGTCTCGGACTTGCCGCGGGACTGGCCGGGATCGAGCTCGATGTAGGAACCCGATACCAGCGTATCGAGGCCCGAGACGCTGCTGGTGGTCAGGCGTGGTCGCACCACCCAGAAGCGGGCCTGGTCGGTCAGTACGGCCGTCGCGTCGCGCGTCATGTCCACCCGTACGTTCACATGGGTCATGTCTGGGCTGAGCCGGATGCTCCGTACCGTGCCCAGATCGACCGCCTTGTGCTTGACCTTGGTCTGCCCTGCCGTAAGGCCGTCCCCGGTGCGGAACTGCAGCGTGATACCAGGGCCTTCGCGGGAGATTGCCTGCCAAGCGAGGTAGGCCGCGATCAGCCCCGCGATGATGGGTATGAGCCATATCCACTGGAACGAGCGCTTCTCATGGATTTGGGCTGCCGGATACTGGTCCGGATTGCTGTCACTCAAGGCTTTTTACCTGTCCGTGCCGCGTCCCACATCAGGCGCGGGTCGAAGCTCATGGCCGCGAGCATCGTCAGGATGACCACCCCGCTGAACGCGATCACGCCGGGACCGGGATAGATCGAGGCGATAAGGCCCATTCGCACGATCGCGGTCAGGATGGACACCATGAATACGTCTATCATCGACCATCGTCCAACGCTGTCCACAATCCGGTATAGCAGCGTGCGTTCGCGCAGGCGCGCGGCGCTGCCTCGGTGCGTGGCGATCAGCATGGTGACGAGACCCACCAGCTTGAGCACTGGAACCGTGATGCTGGCGAAGAACACCAGCAACGCGAGCGGCCAAAGGCCGGAGCGCACCAGTTGCTCGACTCCCGTGAGGATGGTGTCGGGCTGGCCGCGCCCGAGCGAGATCACCGTCATGACCGGCAGGATGTTGGCTGGAATGTACAGCAGGGCGGCGGCCAGCAGCAGCGCCCAGGTACGGTTGAGGCTATTCGTCTTGCGCTGCCGCAACGTGTAGCCGCAGCGCGGGCAGGTGCGGCTGCCGTGCGATACAAGGCCGCAACTGTCGCAGCCGATGGCGTGCGGGACACCGGCCCGGTTGGGGCCGGCGGTTAGGCCGCGCTGCTCCAGCTCTTCCCACACCGCCTAGGGGTCCATCGCCGCGTCGGCCGCCACCATCACCAGCATCAAGCCCGCCAGGGCATACAGCGCGCCGCCGACATGGACGGTGGCGAGCGCCACCAGCCGCGTATAGGCGACGAACACGCCGAGCAGGAACACCTCCACCATCGACCACGGCCGCAGCAGTTCCACCCAGCGGAACACGACGTGCAACCCGCGCGGCGGCCGACGCATCCGCATTCCGGCGAGCACCCAGACCATGCCGAAAATGCGAGCCACGGGGGCCAGCATGGTGGTGCCGAGCACCACGACTCCCACCTCCCACATGCCCTCCCCGCCCAACGCCAACGGTCCGCTGGCCAGCATCGTCTCCCGCCCGTAGCCACGCAGCGAGAGATCCAGGAACGGCATGCTCGTGGCGATGGCGAACAGCACGAGCGCGGTGGTGGCCAATGCCAGGGGCGCCGCCACCGGGTTGCGCCGCGTCCGCCGCAGCGTCGCGCTACAGCGCGGGCAACGCGCGACGGCAGCAGGCCGCAACGCCGGCACGGCCTGGAACAGCCCGCAATCCGGGCATTCCCGCAGGATGTCGGAGGCGGTCAGCGTGAGAGGGAGGCGCGACATACCTCGTTATACGCCCGAAGCAGTTATTCGACTGCCCGGCATCGGCCAGATGCCGTGGCAACACCCGATTCTGACGCCAGTCGCGTGGTTGCCCCGGAAGGCGCGGAAGGGTATGAGGGCACCGTCGGTCGCCGACGTAGCTCAGTGGTAGAGCAGCTGATTCGTAATCAGCAGGTCGTCAGTTCAATCCTGACCGTCGGCACCAATACCCAATGCCTGCAAGATTGACGATCTGGCTGCGGGAGACCTGCGCAGATCCAGGTCCCCGCTCCCGTTTCGTCATCGCAGGCCGCCCCTTCAGGCTGGCAGGAAGTCGGGCACCGAGAGGTAGCGTTCACCGGTATCGTAGTTAAAGCCGAGTATGGTGGCGCCCTTGGGCAGCTCCGGCAACTTCTTGGAGATCGCCGCCAGCGTGGCGCCGGAAGAGATGCCAACGAGGATACCCTCCTCCCGCGCGGACCGGCGGGCGAACTCGCGCGCTTCCTCGGCTTCCACCTGGATCACACCATCCAGTATCGCGGTGTGGAGGTTGAGCGGGATGAAGCCGGCGCCGATGCCCTGGATCGGGTGAGGGGATGGCTTGCCGCCGGAAATCACCGGGGAAAGTGTCGGTTCCACGGCGAACACCTTGAGCGCGGGCCAATGGATCTTCAGCGTCTCGGCGCACCCCGTGATATGGCCGCCGGTGCCAACGCCGGTGATCATCACGTCGACGCCGTCGGGAAAGTCCGCCAGGATCTCGGCCGAAGTGGCGCCTGCATGGACCGCTACGTTGGCCGGGTTCTCGAACTGCTGCGGCACCCACCCTCCGATCTCGGCCGCCACTTCCTGGGCGCGGGCGATGGAGCCGTTCATGCCCTTCTCGCGCGGCGTCAGTTCAAACGTCGCACCATAGGCTTGCATCAGCCGGCGCCGTTCGACCGACATGCTGTCGGGCATCACCAGGATGATCTTGTAGCCTTTCACTGCGGCCACCATCGCGAGGCCGATGCCGGTGTTGCCCGAGGTGGGCTCGACGATTGTGCCGCCCGGCTTCAGGGCGCCGCTGGCCTCGGCCGCCTCCACCATGGCCAGCGCGATGCGGTCCTTGATCGAGCCGCCCGGATTGCCACGCTCTGACTTGATCCAGACATCGGCGTCCGGAAACATGCGGCTCAAACGGATATGCGGCGTATTGCCGATGGTCTGGAGAACGCTCTCGGCCTTCATTTCATCTCACCTGTATTACGATCAAATTCCGCTTCCTTCGATGAAGCTCTCGCTCATGGCCTGCCGCAAGATCCCGACCTGCCGATCCAATTCCAGCGCGTGGCGCGGGCGTGGGCGCGGGACATCGACGGTAACCTCGCGAGTTATGCGCGCAGGCTTACCACTTAACATAATAACCCGATCCGCAAGATAAACTGCCTCGCCGAGGTCATGCGTCACAAAGATCACGGAGCAGCCAGTCGCGCCCCAGATCCGCAGCAACTCGTCCTGCAAAAGGTCGCGCGTGATGGCGTCGAGTGCCCCGAAGGGCTCATCGACCAGCAGCAGGTCCGGCTTGACCGCCAGTGCGCGGGCGATGCCGACACGCTGACGCTGGCCGCCTGAAAGCTGGTGCGGCCATTTGGCGGCGTATTCCGCCAACCCCACGAGATCGAGCGCGGCCGCCGCGCGAGTGTGGCGCTCCAGCCGCCCCAGGCCCAATCCTTCAAGCCCGAAGGCGACATTGGCGAGCACGCGGCGCCACGGCAGCAGGCGCGCGTCCTGGAACACGAGCGCGGTCGGGCGAATGCCCCGCCCGCCGCGCGAAGCCAGCCGGACGGTGCCGTGGCTGGGTTGCGCCAGTCCAGCGACCACCCTGAGCAACGACGACTTGCCCACGCCCGATGGGCCGACCACGGCCACGAACCCGCCACGCGGCACAGCCAGCGAAACCCCTTGCAGCACCGGGGCGCCGCCCTCGTCGTAGCCGAAGGCGAGGTCGTGCAGTTCGAGGATCGGGTCGCTCGCGATCACGGCATCCACGCCAGCATCCTCCGGCTGAGCCACTGGAATGCCGCGTCGCTCATTGCGTACAGCAGCGCGATAGTGAGCATATAAAGCACCAGCACATTGGTCGCGAGCAGCCCGGCGGCGTCGCTCATGCGCTGGCCGATCCCCGGGACGCCGAACAATTCGGCGGCGACCACCGCCATCCAGCCCTGCCCGAGCCCGGCGCGCGAGCCGGACAGGATGCCGGGCGAGGCGGCGGGAAGCACGACCTTGAACAGCCGCGCACCCAGGCCGCGCTGCCCGAAGGCGGCGGCGACCTCGTGCAATCCTGGATCGATGGCCTGCACGGCGGCGATGGCGGCGAAGTAGTTCACCCAGAACACCCCAATGGCGATGATGAAGGCGGCGGCGCCCTCGCTGGCGCCGAACCAGATCAGGGCAAACGGTATCCAGGCCAGTGGCGGGATCGGCCGCAGCAGGCGCGCAATGCCGGATTGGGCGGCGCCGAGCCGCGGCGACATCGCGACCGCAATGCCGACCGATATCCCGAGCAGGCTGCCGATCGCGAGCCCGATCAGGTAGTGGCTGAGGCTGGCCGTCACCGAGGCCGCCCAGATGCCGTTCCTCAGCTCCGAAAGGAAGGCTCCCGGCACGGAGCTTGGCGCCGGCACCATCGTACTCGGAAGCAGGCCGGTCTCGACGGCGAGTTCCCAGATGGCGAGGAACGCGGCGAGGCCGCCCGCTGCCCACAGGCCGGCCCGGCGCGGGGGGCCACGGCTCATCGCGTAGCTGGCGGCAGGGCGTCGTACAGCGCGGTGTCGAACAGCTCGGCGGCGGGGATTTCGCGTGCCAGGGTGCCGAGGCGGACCTGGTAGACTCCCAGCCGGGCGGTGGCCGCGACGATCGCGTGCGGATCGGAGATCGGCCGCATCGCCGGCGATCCGAACGCGCGGATGAGAGTCTCCTCGGAGACCAGGCCCGGCCCCAGGATCTGGTTCGTGTCGTGGGCGGCCCGGCCGGGATCGCTGAGGATCAGCCTAGTGGCCCGGACATGGAGTTCGACCAGGCTGCGCGCGGCCTCGGGTGAGGCATGGATCGTGGCCTCGCGCATCGCCAGAACGGCGCCGGGCTGGTCAGGGAACATCTCGCCACCTCCGACCAGAATACGGGCGGACGGCACGCGCTCCCGCACGATCGTGAGGATCGGCTCCAGCGCCGACGCGGCCTCGGCGGAGCCCGCGAGGAGCACCTGCTGCACCCGGTCCTCACCAACGCCGAGCACCTGCACATCGGCCGACGCCACATGGGCGACCTCGTTGAGCCAATATTGCAGCACAGTGTCCGGCACCGAGCCCTTCGGCAGCGTGGCGACGCGGACGGGACGGCCATTTTTCTGGCGGAATGCGGCAAATGCCTCGGCGGGGCTGGCGGCGGCCTCGAACGCGGCGGCAAAGGCCCCGACCCCGATCAGGCTGCCCTGGTCGATGCCGTTGGCCGCCACCACGCGCAGGTCCAGCCCTGCGCCACGCGCCACCATCGCCGGCCCGATGCCGATATAGGCCACGTCATAGGCGCGGGACGCCAACGCCTGCACCATGGCGGGGCCGGAGGAGAACCGCGTTAGTTGAAGGTCGAGCCCGGCCTGTGCCGCCCATCCCTCGCCAATGATGATGAAGAGCTGGGCCATGGCCAGAATCGGGATGTAGGCCACCCGCAGGATGCTGGCAGCATGGGCGGGGCGCCCGGCGAAGGATGTGGCCATACCTGCGAGAAGCATGGCGTTGCGGCGTGAAAGGCGGGGGAGAGGGACGCCGTTGTCCGTCGGCATGTTGAAACCTTGGCTGGTGCGCAGTTGCGCGACGATGGGAGCCGACACACCATCGTGCCGTCAATCGTGATTGGGACGCCACGCGGTTTTGCGGGCCGCTGGCTATCGGGCGTCGCGGGCGGTAGGATCGTTTCGCGTTTCGTAATGTCTTAGGTTCTAAGCAAGAATGTTATCCACCGCCTCTCCGATATGAAAGGAAAAGGTATGGCCGAGCCGGGTTCCCTGGCGCGATCAGCGGACACGGATTTCCTTGCGAACGGTGGCGAGATGGCGGAACTCGTTCGGCTGAAGGACTGGTCCCTGACGCCGCTGGGCCCGATCGGGCAGTGGCCACAAAGCCTGCGGACAACCGTCAGCCTATGTCTCGCGTCGAACTTTCCCATAAACATCATATGGGGCCCTTCGCACACCCAAATCTACAACGACGGATACCGGGCTCTGTGCGGCGAAGAACACCCGGCGTTCCTCGGCATGAGCTACGTGGCGTCGTGGGTCTCGGCGTGGCCCGCAATCGGCGATCCCTTTGCGCGCGCGCTGGACGGCAAAGCTTCTTTTCTCGAAAACCAGCGCATGTTTCTGCACCGGAACGGCTTCCTGGAGGAGACGTTCTTCACTTTCTCCCTGAGCCCTATCCGCAACGAGATCGGCGGCATCTGTGGCCTATTCCATCCGGTCACCGAGACGACCATCAGTATGTTGTGCGAACGGCGTAGCTGCGCGCTGCGCGACCTGACCGCGCGGCTGGGCGGGGTTAGGACGACGCGCGAAGTGTTCGGGTTGGCGGCCGACGTGCTGGCGGGGTTCGCGTTCGACCTTCCGTTCGTTCTGCTCTATTGCCTGGACTCGCCCGACGACGAACCGCCCCGCTACACGCTGTCGGCCCAGACGGGCCTGGATGTCGGCACGGCGGCAAACCCCTGGCCGATCGAGGACCTGGTCCACCTGGAATCGGCCATACTCCTGCCGTATGTCGCTGGCCGTCTGGGGCCAGGACCGTGCGGCCCGTACGAGGAGCCGCCCGAAAGCGTGCTCGTGGTGCCGGTCAGGCTGCCAGGATCGAAATCGCCGGCCGCTTTCATGATCGCGGGAGCCAGCGCGCGCCTGCCACTCAACGATGCCTATCTCGGTTTCTACGGTCTGATCGCGGCGGCGTTCGGAGCGGCCCTCATCAACGCCCAGGCTTATGAGAACGAATGCCGGCGCGCCGAAACGCTCGCGGTGCTCGATCACGCAAAAACAGCGGTCCTCGCCGATGTCAGCCATGAGTTCCGAACTTCACTGACTCTTCTACTTGGCCCGATCGAGGACATGCTCGCGGCGGCGGAAAGCCTGCCGGCGTCACAGCGCCAGCGGTTGGGGATGGCCCACCGCAACGCGTTGCGCCTGCTCCGGCTCGTGAACTCGCTGCTCGACTTTTTCCGTATCGAGGCGGGCCGCTTCGAGGCGAGCTTCGAGCCTGTGGACCTCGCGGACCTCACCGCCGAGCTGGCCAGCAACTTCCGGTCGGCGTTCGAGCGGGCGGGCCTCTTTCTCGTGGTGGATTGCCCGCCACTCGACCGGCCGATCGACGTCGATCGGGACATGTGGGAAAAAATCGTCCTCAACCTGATCTCCAACGCTTTCAACTTCACCCTCAAAGGCGGCATCACCGTCTCGCTTCGCAGCATCGGCGGCTCGGCCGAACTGGTGGTCCACGATACCGGCATGGGTATTTCCGCCGTGGAATTGCCGAGGATATTCGATCGGTTTCACCGTGTCGGGGGACATCAAGGGCGTACTCATGACGGCACAGGCATCGGCCTGGCGCTGGTCAAGGAACTGGTCAAGTTGCATGGCGGCACCATCGCCGCCACCAGCACCTACGACAAAGGCACCGAGTTCCGCGTCACCATCCCATTCGCAACCGGCGGGACCACGCGCGACCACGCCCGCGATGGACAGATATCGGCATCCGCCGGAACGCGGGCGAAAATCTATGTCGAGGAGACGCTAAGCTGGCTGCCGAACCAGGACCCGGACCAGGACAGGCAAAATCCGGGGCACGCGAGCGACGCGGCCAGCAGGCCGCGCATTATCTTCGCCGACGACAACGCCGACATGCGCGCATACGTGACAAGTATCCTGGAATCCTGCGGTTACGACGTGGAAGCGGTCGAGGACGGCAGTGCGGCGCTGGCCGCCGCGCGGCGCGGGCCGCCACCGGATCTGGTCCTGACGGATGTGATGATGCCGGGCTTGGACGGCTTCGCTCTGCTTGGCGCCTTGCGTGCGAAGCCAGGCATGGAGGGTGTGCTCATATTCCTTCTCTCGGCGCGCGCCGGAGAGGAGGCGCGCATCGAAGGACTGGTGGCCGGAGCGGATGATTATCTGGTCAAGCCGTTCAGCGCCCGTGAGTTGCGCGCCAGGGTGGAAAGCGGGCTACGCCTGGCGCGGCAGCGGCGCGAGGCGGCCACGCGCGAGCACGAATTGCGCGGGAAAATCGGCACCGAACGAAACCGGGTCGCGCTGCTTGAAAGCGAGCACCGGCTGGACTTCGCCTTGACGGCTGGTCACCTTGGAAGCTGGGAACTCGACCTCACGACGCACCGTTTTGTCGCCTCGGAAATCTGTCGGGACATCTTCGGCCTTACCCTGTCCGACCGCCTGGAGAGCCGCGACGACCTGCAGCGCCTGGTTCATCCCGACGACCGCGAAAGGGAGCTCGCCGCGTTGATCCGGGCGATCCAGACCAGGACCATATTCGATCTCGAATGCCGGATCGTC
>JANXXW010000091.1 GCA_025350425.1 Rhodospirillales bacterium | reverse complement strand
TCCCCATCCTGTCCGACAACTACGCATGGCTGCTTCGCGACGAGGGTAGCGGTGCCACTGCCGTGGTGGACCCCGCCGACGCCGACGCGGTCTCCCGCGCAATCGACGTGGCCGGTGGGCAGCTCGACCTGATCCTGTTGACGCATCACCACGACGACCACATCGCCGGCGTCGATGCCGTGCGCGCCCGCTACGGTGCTCGGGTGGTCGGCGCGGCGGCGGATGCGCGGCGGTTACCGAAGCTAGATATCGCGGTGCAGGAGGGTGACATCGTTGCGCTGGGTGGCGCCAAGGGCCAGGTCATCGATACGCCGGGCCATACCATCGGCCACATCTCGTTCTACTTCCCCGACGGCCATGTGCTGCTGTGTGGCGACACGTTGTTCAGCCTGGGCTGCGGAAGACTGTTCGAAGGCACGCCTGCCGACATGTTCGCCAGCCTGCGTAAGCTGGCTGCCCTGCCGCCCGATACGCTGGTGTGTTGCGGGCATGAATACACCGAGTCGAACGCGCGCTTTGCCGTCCATGTCGACCCAGACAACACGGCGTTGCGCGAGTTCGCCTTGCATGTGAAGCAGGCGCGGGCCGCCGGGCATCCGACCGTGCCGAGCCGGTTGGGTGACGAGCTCGAGGTCAATCCGTTCCTGCGCGCGCCCGACGTGGCCGCCCTGGGCACACTCCGCATAGCCAAGGACACCTTCTGATGCGCTTGTTTTATTCGGCGGCCAGCCCGTTCGTCCGCAAGGTCATGGCCTGTACGATCACGCGCGGGATCGATGGACGGATCGAGCTGATCCCGACCAATCCGCATGCCTCACTCCCTGAGTTTGTCGCGAACAACCCGCTCTCGAAAGTGCCCTGCTTGGTGACCGATGACGGGCTTGCCTTGTTCGACAGTCCGGTCATCTGCGAGTTCCTCGACTCTATCGGCGATACCTTGCCGCTATTCCCGGTGGTCGGCGGCGCCCGCTGGAAGGCGTTGAAGCAGCAGGCGATGGGCGATGGCATTATGGATGCCGCGGTCAGTCGCCGCATGGAAGCAGCCAAGCCCGCCGAGCCGGCGAGGGATCTGTTCATGGCACGGATGAAGGCTGCCGTGGACCGGACATTGACCGAACTCGAAGGCGAGGTGCCGACCCGCGCCGTGGATATCGGGTCGATCAGCGTCGCTTGCGCGCTGGGTTATCTGGATTTCCGCTTCGCTCACGAGGATTGGCGGGGCGTGTGTCCGAAACTCGCGGCATGGTTCGAGGTATTCTCCGCGAATCCCGGGATCGCACGTACCGTGCCGCCCGGCTGATCGCGGCCTCCCTACCGCTTCGGCAGGTCGAACGTAACGACGGCTTCCAGCCTCGCCGACCATAGGAACTGGTCGATGGGGGTGGCGGCCAGCAACGTGTAACCTGCGTCCTTGAGGATGCGAGCGTCGCGGGCGAGAGCCGCCGGGTTGCAGCTGACGTAGATGATGCGCGGGACCTTGGCGACGGCCAACTCGGCCAATTGGGTTGCCGCGCCGCCGAAAGGCGGGTCCAGCACCACGGCGGCAAAGGGCTTCAGATCCTTTACGAGCAACGGGCGGCGAACGAGGTCGCGGTGCTCGACAGCGATGCCGGTGCGTTTCAGCGCCGCAGCTGCGGCGGCGTCACCCTCGAACGCGGCGACTCGGTGCGTGAGAGCGATGGCGTGTGTGATGGTCCCAAAGCCGGCGTAGAGGTCGGCTACGCGGCCTTTCGGCGGCAGTCCCGCGACCACGGCGGCGATGATCGCGGCTTCGCCTTGTGGGGAGGCTTGGAGGAATGCGCCGGGCGCCGGCTGGACGGTCACCCCAGACATCGCGATCTCGGGCGGACAGAGCGTTGCGGCGGATTCGGCCGGGCCGTCGCCCCTGGCCCACGAGACGCGTGCGACGCCGTTTGCGGCGGCGAAGGCAGCGAGCCGGGTGCGGTCGCCGCTGGTCATCTCCGCATCGGTACGGAGCAGGATGTCGATGCCGTTGTCGCATAGGTTACAAACAGCCGACCCTTCCCGCTTCAATGCCTGCAGGCTGTTGAGCACACGGCGCAGCGGCACGAGCAGGGCAACGAGCTTCGGATGGCAAACGAGGCACGTTTGCCAATCGACCACGGCGTTGCTGCGTAGGCTGTGCAGGCCCACCATGATTCGAGGGCCGTCACGACGCACCGCGAGATCGATGCGGCGGCGTGCACCTGGAGGCGTCCTGGCGATCGGGGGGAGGGGGATATCATCGTATCCGGCCCGCGCCAGGGCTGCGGACAGGGCATTGGACTTCCAGCCGGCGTAGGTTTCGTCCCGCCAGTGCTGAAGATTGCAGCCGCCGCAGGCGCCGAAATGCGGACACGGGGCATCAATCCGGTCCGGACTTGCCTCGACGATGCACATGACAGCGCCGCGCGTGCCGGATAATTCGATATCGATCAGTTCGCCCGGCAAGGTCAGCGGGACGTGAACCGCCGCACCGTCGATCGTGCCGACGCCGTCTCCTTCGGCGCCGACGCGATCTATGCGGGTGGTTAGGCGCCGAATGCCGATAGGCCTGTCTGCGCCCTGCCGAGGATCAAGGCATGGACGTCATGCGTGCCCTCATAGGTGTTCACCGACTCGAGGTTCATCACATGCCGAATGACATGATATTCGTCAGCGATACCGTTGCCGCCATGCATGTCCCGCGCGACGCGGGCGATATCGAGCGCCTTGCCACACGAATTCCGCTTGCACAGGCTGATCATCTCGGGCGCCGCGTTGTTGGCATCCAGAAGGCGGCCAAGCTGCAACACCGATTGCAATGCCAGCGTGATCTCGGTCTGCATGTCCGCGAGTTTTTTCTGGATCAGCTGCGTTGCAGCGAGCGGACGACCGAACATCATGCGTTGCATGGTGTAGTCCCGCGCGGCATGCCAGCAGAACTCGGCGGCTCCCAGGGCGCC
>JANXXW010000026.1 GCA_025350425.1 Rhodospirillales bacterium | reverse complement strand
GGGCGACGATATCGGGGAGTGTGAAGGCATAGCGGCCGAGCATATTGATGTGCTTGAACCTGAGCGGAGACAGTCGGGCGACGTCCTGGGCGCGGACATCATGGCCGTCAGTGCGAAGGCGATCGAGCGCGGCGTCCATATAGATTGTATTCCATAGCACGACGAGGTTGACGACGAGACCGAGCGCGCTGAGCAGGTCCTCCTGCCCTTCGCGATAACGCTGGCGCAGTTCGCCGCGCTTACCGTGGAAGATGATGCGGGCAAGCTGGTGGCGGCCCTCGCCGCGGTTAAGCTGGACCAGAATGCGGCGCCGGTAGCTTTCGTCGTCGATGAACCGCAGCAGGTAGAGCGATTTTGCCAGTCTACCGAGTTCCTGCAGGGCGCGGGCGAGCTTAGTCGGGCGGTCGTTGGTCTGGAGCGTCCGGGTCAGCCCGGCGGCGTGGACGACGCCCAGTTTCAGCGACCCCGCGAGGCGCAAAAGATCGTCCCAATGTTCGGCGATCAGCTTGATGTTGATCTTATTCGAGGCGAGGTCGTCGAGCACGCCGTAGTCGGCCTTGCCATCGACGCGCCAGAAGCGCGCCCCGCCGACGTCGGCAATACGCGGGCTAAACTGCAGGCCGAGTAAATGGAACACGCCAAAAATGGTATTAGTGTAGCCGGCGGTGTCGGTCATGATCTCGGTCGGCTGCAGCTCGGTCTCCTGCTCGAGCACGACCGCGAGCAGGTTGAGGCTGTCGCGCAGCGTGCCCGGCACGGTCGCCGCATTCAGCCCGGTGTATTGGTCGGACACCATGTTGTACCAGGTGACGCCACGCTCGCGACCGAAGTAGCGCGGATTTTGGCCGGAATTGATCGTGCGAACGGGGACGGTGAAGCGCAGTCCGTCGGCGGACGCCACTTCGCCGCCACCCCAGCCATGCGCGAGCGGAACCGAGTTCTGAGCAGCGACGAGCAGCGCATTGGCGGCAGTCAGCGTGTCGGCGCGCACGAAGTTTTGCTTCACCCAGCTCAGCCGCGATCGCCGCAATGCGGGCGCATCGAGGCGAACCAGCGGCTCGAACCCGGTGTTGGTCGCCTCGGTGACGAGCACCGCGCAAATTGTCGTGGCGATGTCGTCGGCACGAGCGTTGCTCTCGCTCGCGTGCTTGAACACGGCAGCAAAGCCAGTACGTGCGTGCATCTCGAGGATAAGTTCGGGCAGATCGAGGCGCGGCAGTCGTGCCTCCGTGGTGGCCCGTAAGCTGACGAGGCTCGGCGGCTCCTCGATCTTGTCGAGGGGCTCGAGGGAAAGATCGGTGCCGCTTTCCGTGCGGACGATCGCAACAGCCTTGTTGTCCGGCACGCGCGCGGCGGTCTCGCGATAGGCGAGGTCGAGGCGCCGCGATAGCATCGCCGAGTTCCTCGTCGGACGATGCCGCAACCCCGACGGTACGGCAGACCGACGGTCTCGCGGCTTCCCATGCCGCCCCCGTTAGCAGATCCTTTCGCGGATCAGCGTAGCGCAGCGAGCGAACCGGAAAGACATCGCGCCGGCGGATCGTACGCCGCAATCCATCAAGCGCGCACAGGCGGTAACCGGTCAGATCGAGACTGCCGTCGATCGTCTTGAGCTGGCCGACCCATGCCTTAGGCGCGAATGCCGTAGGTGGCGGCCCAGGTCGTTTGCTGTCGGCATGAAGAGCGCGAAGATGATTGAGCGCGTCAAGCAACGGCTTGCCCGCGGGGGCCGCTTCGAGTTCGAGCCCCGCAATTAACGCGGGCAGGTATCGTATCTTGCGTTGGTGCTGTCGCAGCTCGGCGAAATAGGTGTCGTCATGTGGCTGCGCCAGCGCGCCAATGCGTTCTACGGCCACCGCGAGCGCCTCCCGGTCAACCACTGCGAACACCGCCGCGCGAACTTCAGTGTCGGGAGTGGTGTCATTGAGGAGCACTGTCGCGGCGTCGCGCAAGTTGAGCGCAGCGGCGTCCAGATCGCGGAGCGAGCGCAGCCGTGCTTCCTTCGATGTCGCCTGCGCACGCGCGAACATCGTCGTGGAAACAGCGTCGAAGAGATCGATCACGTCATCACCGGCGGAGGCTTCGAGCTTGCGAATGAAGGCAACCAGTGTCGCCGCGCGGCGATCATCGGGCAGACGCGCGACCGCTTGCGCCTTGGCGGCGGATGCGAAGCGGGCAAGTGCTGCCGCCTTGCCCGGCGGTATCCGATCCAACTCCGGCAAGCCCGCGGCGAGCGCGCGGATCTCCTCGAGCCTGGCTACTGCGCGACCGACTTCGGGACCACTCTGCAGGTACGGTCCATCGCGCAGACGATCGAGCGGACTCTGGCGCTCATTCTCCGGAACGATGACGAGATCGTCGAGGCGGGTCCGCTACTCGGGAGTCAGCCGCTCGACGAGGCGACGATACAAGTGTTCGTGGACGAGCGCCCGCACGCGGGCGACCGCGCGTTCGAGCACAGACAGGCCCGGCAGCAGCACCTTGCCGGCCAGCAGCCATGACACGGCACGGTCGAACAGTGCTAATGGCCGGTCGGTGCCAGTCCAACAAAGCGTATAGAGGAAGCGGTTGAGCCGGAACGCGATGCCGAAGTCGGCGAACTCGCGATAGCCGTAACGCTCGCGGATGCGAGGGCCGTGTCGCCAGCGGCCGACGCTGGCCGCGTACATGATCATGAGGTCGGTCGCTGCCGACATCGCAAGCTGGTCGGCAGCGAAGCGGGTTACCGAGGGCGGCGCCTGTGTCGGGTCGTCGAGGAACATGCCGAGCAGCCGCAAAGATCCGAGCTGTACTGCCACGCCCAGACGATTGTGATCACCCCGATGCTCGGCGACGAAGGCGCGGTCGGCATCGTCGAGGTGAAAATGGCGGGCGAGCTGTTCGGCGGTGGGATCGCCGACGAAGCGGCCATAGCGAAGCGCCTGGTCGTCGCTGAGGAAGCCGACGGGCACCTTCTTTTAAGCGGCGATCGCGGGCTCGGGCCTGCGCTTGCCGAGAAGCTCGGCCGCGTGCTCGCGCGGCCGCCCCTTCGCGTCGACATAGGCGTAGAGCGTTGACACCGAGACGCCGAGCTGCGCCGCGACATCGCGGGCAATGTTATCGCGATCGCCCATCATCGCCATTGCCGCCTTTAGCTTCTGTTTGGTCATCACCCGCGGTCGACCCCCAGCGCGACCTCGGGCACGTGCCGCCGCAAGACCCGCCATTGTGCGCTCGTGGATGAGATCGCCCTCAAACTCTGCAAGCGTTGCGAAAATGCCGAACACAAGGCGGCCGGTTACAGTTGTGGTGTCGACGTCGCCCGTCAGCACCTTCAAGCCGACGCCACGCTTTTGGAGGTCGCCAACGAGGCCGACGACATGCGGCAGTGAACGGCCAATGCGGTCCAGTTTCCAAACGACGAGGGTATCGCCGTCGCGCGCTATCTCAAGCGCCTTGTTCAAGCCCGGGCGATCGGTTGCGCGACCCGAACATACGTCTTCGTACACTCGATCGCACCCGACCTGGTCCAGTGCGTCACGCTGAAGGTCGAGGCTCTGCTCGCCCGTCGACACGCGCATGTAGCCGATCAGCATCCGAGCAATCCTCCGTCACGGAGGAACTTACGCGTCGGGGGAGTTTTCGGCTGTAGGTTTCTGGACGGGTAAATAAGGGACCGCGCGCAGTTTTGCGGCGAAATTTGACGGCACGGGAAGCTGCACATCAAACCGGGGTTTGTTACGAAGCCGTGGCTCAGTAATCCTTGTGTAGGTTTTCTGTTCCGTTGCTACTCAGACCCATAGTTCTGGCCTATCTGTGGACAGCAGAGGAATGGCTTTACGTGGCGGCCGTCATCGACCTGTTCTCATGCCGGGTAGTCGGCTGGTCGATGAGCGTCACGATTGCCGCCCAGTTGGCTGCCGACGCGTTGATGATGGCGATCTGGCGCCGCGGTAAACCCAACGCGCTGCTGCCGGAGCTTTGGTCGGTCTAAGCGGCAATCCGGCAAAGGAGAACGACGCGATGAGGCCGAAACGGCTCCTAGCGCCGTAGCCACCGCTACGGCCCGTTACGGATGCCGTCACGCTCGGCCGCACCGACGATCGCGGTCGCGTCGTCCGGCAGCAGCAGCCTTGCCTGCACGAGCGCATCGGCCGCTTGGCGCATCGCCGCGACATATACGTCCTTCGTCGGATAGCGCTCCTCGAGCGACGACCGGCTGTCGCCGATCGCCTCGCGCTCCGCTTTCGTCTTGGCAAACGGGATGAACGAGCCTTGGAGGTTGCACAGGCCGCTTTCAAGTCGCCCAGCACGGAACAGGTTCCAGCCGAGGTAGGTCCCGATCGGCACCTGTTCAAACACCGAGCGCACGCCCGCGATCTCGTTGCCATCGGCGTCGACTTGGCCTTCCAGCACGCCATAGGCGGCTGTACTCACGCGCGGCGGCTCGATCGAGATGACGCCGCTACTCTCGCCCGGCCGGTAGCCGGGGCCGAAATCCAGCACATGGAGCGTGTCGTAGATGCGCAGGTCCGACACTGCGGGGCGGGGCGTGCCGCCATAGGTGTTCGCGGGGATCACCGGCAGGGCCACGCGGTCGGGGGCGACGAGGGTGCCGTCGGCGATATGAGGCGAGGCGCTGGCGGGTGGGGTGGTGTCGTCCTTCACCCACGCGACCAGGGCGGTAAGCAGCGCGCGCATCGTCCAGACCTGCGGGTTCGGGTTCGGCTGCTGCTGGCAAAGGCCGAACGGCGGCTGCGTCGCGAGTGGCAGGCTCGCCGCGCCATGTTGCGTGCTGGCCATGATAAAGGTGCGGACGTTGTCGGGGTCGGCCACGTCGCGCAGCCCGAGCGGATCGGTGAGCCCAAGCGACTGCCGCCCCTCCCACATCTCGAGCGCAGTCGCGACATGCAAGATCTTCGGGCAGGTGCTCGTCTCAGTGCAGCGATCAAGGATGCCCTGCGTCCGGCCGGTCAGCGGGTCCGTCTGCTTGGCGTAAGTAAACGGGAAATCGTAAGCGGGATAAAGATGGTCGGTCTGCTCGCCCCAAGCGCGTACTGGCTGGCCGAAGCGGATGTTGAGCGCGATCAAACCGCCGCCGATATGCGGATAGGCACCGTCGAACACCGCGCGGCCATCCTCGCCGCGGTTGAAACCCAGCAACAGGAAGCTCCGCGCCATACGGCCGCTCTGCGATGTGCCTTCAAGGATCATCCGGGTGTCGCGGCGGAATAGTGGGTTGGCGGTGCCCGCGGTATCGTTCTCCGCATGACCGAGGAACGTGCCAAGATCCCTTGTGGCGGCAAAGCCGAGCCCCAGCACGCTGGGGTCACGCGCGGTGTAGATCAGCTCGTAGAGATGGCCGGGTTCGAAGCCCGAGCTCATGCAGAGATGCAGCGGGTCCGGCTTCGCCGGGCCGCCATCGGGGCAGGAGCCGAAGCTCCAGCGGTCATTCGGGATCGGCTCGCGGCGGTCCTGCTCATGGGCACGCACCGTGAGCGTCGCGCCCTTGGTGTCGAGGCTGGCGGCGGGATAGCCGACATAGCTGTCGGGCGGGTAGATCTGGACTTGGCCGCTCTGCGCGAAGCCGATCGTTTTGACCGGATTAGGAGTCAGCAATTCGGCGCGGACGATGCCGGTGACGGGCGAGCCATCTGCGTTGTGCGCTACGACCGGCGGCATCAGCACGCGGTCGAGGCCCGGCGTGCCGTCCATCTCCCAGCCCCACCAGGCCAGCGTCATGCCCTCCCTCATCAGCCAGCCGTCGCGCGGCGATTTCAGGGCGTTGAGGTTGGCGACGCTATCAGCGCTGCCTGCGTTGAAATTCGCGAGCGCCAGCTTGTTGCCGCGGTTGACGACCTCCATCATCACCACGCCGTTGCCGCGCGCCATGTCGGCGGGCTTCAGTAGCTCGACTTGCGTGCTGTATTCGACATGGCCGGCGGCGTTGCGCGGGGCGAGGCCGATGTCCTGGATGACGGCGTTGCCGGGCTCGGCCGGGTCGATCTCGCCATGGGCGACGGCGATTACGTGCTCGTAGGCGCCGACCGCTCCAAAAGTCTGGCCGCCAAAGGCGGGTTCGGTACGGATGATCTCGAGGCGGGTGATCCGAGCCTGAACCTGGCTGGCGATCGCCAGCGTGGCCGCGAGTACGGCCCAACCCAGAATTCGCATTATCTTAATTTGCTCCGTTTCTTGTTGGCCAGGAGAGTGGCCGGGCTTGGCCGGTCCGGCAAGCGCGAGCCGTCGCAGGGCGGATGACCATCGCCCCTCTGCGGCCAACCCTTGCCATGAGCGAAGGTCGTGGGAGGACGCCGCATTGGGCAGACGTCACAGCCGCACGCGCCTATCTGGCCCAGCCAGCTCATAGGCCCAAAAACGGCCAACTCGCAGGACGAATACAAACATGTTGCAGAATTCCGTTGCAATAATGTCTTCAAGAGCAACGGATAATACAACCCGCAAATTCTTGTTTTTATTGAGGGTCATTATGTCGCCTAAATGGAGGGTTTCGGCAACAAGATGAGGTTGGCCGTTTTGATGCCTGTGAGGTGACTGGGCCTACCGGACCCCCGGCCGGGATCTGGCGATTCCGGATCACTCGACGCTGAGCCGCCGGCGGGAGACGCTCAGCGCGCCCGTCTCCCGATCCACGCAACAAAGTCGCAACATGATCGAATGCGGCTTGCCGGTGGTGAGGCCGCGTGGTGCTGTCCCATTGTTAAGTCAGGGGCGGAGATGCGGACGATGCGGTTGATATCGCTTGTGGGCTGCCTTCTCGCGGCGTTGACCGGTTCGGCGGTCGCCCAGACGCCGCCCGCCAAGGTGCTGCGTGTAGTGCCGAGCGCCGACCTGACGCAGCTCGACCCGACTTTCGCCAGCATCGTCATCACCCGGATCTACGGCCTGATGGTGTACGAGACGCTGTTCGCCTGGGACAGCAAGCTCGACGCCAAACCGCAGATGGTGAAGGACTGGAGCACGGCAGCGGACGGGCTGGGCTGGCGCTTCACGTTGCGGCCGGGCCTGAAATTCCACGACGGCCAGCCAGTCACGACCGCAGATGTCATCCCGTCCCTCAAGCGCTGGATGGAGCGCGACGTGGTGGGCCAGAAGCTCGCTGCCTCGGTGGCGGGCATGGAGGCGGTCGATCCGGATACGTTCGAGATCAAGTTGTCCAAGCCTTATCCCGGCATGCTGTTCTCGCTGGGTTCGGGCATCGGCCAGGTGCCGGTGATCATGCGCGCGAAGGACCTTGCCGGCGATCCCGCCAAGCCGATCACGACCGCCATCGGCTCCGGCCCGTTCCGCTTCAACCATGCCGCCCGCCTGAGTGGCGCGCTGACGGTGTTCGACAGGAATGCCGACTACGTCCCACGCGACGAACCACCCGACGGCTTGAGCGGCGGCCGCCGGGTGAAGGTGGATCGCGTGGAATGGCGGGTAATCCCCGATGCCTCGACCGCGGTGGCGGCGTTGCGGGCCGGGGAAGTCGATCTGATCGAGCAGCCGGCGCTGGAGTTGCTGCCGCTGATCATGCGCGACCCCAACATCCGCATCCAGAAGCTGACCGACCTCAGCAACCAAACCATGTTGCGGCCCAACTCCCTCTACCCGCCGTTCAACGACCCTCGGGCGCGCCTGGCGCTGGCCTACCTCGTTAACCAGCCGGACATCATGGCGGCGGGATTCGGTGATGCGGGGAACTGGACGGCGTGCCGGTCCTACTTCATCTGCGGCGGCCCATATGGCACCGAAGCCGGCGCCGAAATGCTGAAGCCGGATGTCGCCAAAGCGCGGGCGCTGATGGCCGAAGCCGGCTACAAGGGCGAGACGCTGGTGTTCCCCTCGACGCACGAGATCGCCTGGATCGGCCAGATGGCCGAGGTGGTCGCGGACGAGATGAAGCGGGCCGGGATCAACGTGGAGATCGCCTGGGGCGACTGGGGCACGACATCGGGCCGGCAGGCCAATCGCGCCGCGCCGGACAAGGGCGGCTGGAACCTGTTCGCAACCGGGGCCAGCGGCCCCACGATGCACTCGCCGTTGACCAATATCGGCACCAACATGGCCTGCACCGGCCGCAACTTCCCCGGCTGGCCGTGCGACGAGGAGTCCGAGCGCCTGCGCCAAGCTTTCCTGGACGCTGATGATGCCACGCGCCCGGCGGCGCTGGATGCCCTGCACCGGCATCTCGCCCAGGCGGAGCCTTACGTCGTGATGGGCCAGTATAACCAGCCGGTGGCGATGCGCGCCAACCTGTCGGGTTTCCTGGAGTCGCCGGTCATTCTCTACTGGAATCTGGATAAGAACTGACAGCTTGGCGTGAGCTCAGACTTTCCTGAACCGCAGCACTCGGGCGCGATGGCTGGCAATCTGTAGGGTGCCATCGGGCCGCAGCCACAGACATGGGCGGTGTCGCCACATGGCGTGGGTCAACCAAGCCAGCGCACGCGCGCCCGGCAACGGCGTAAGCGTCACATCCCGCCCGACGCCGCCCGCCCAGGGCCAACGCGCCGAGCCATCCGGGTTGATCGATAGCTCGACGCCAAACTGCTCCTCCCGCCATAGCCCAACCAGGCGCGGGTCCAGCGCAAGCCCCTCCGGCACGCGCGCCAGCCGACGCTCGACACCGCCGATGCGGCCCTCAAGGGTGTCGGAGGTGGCCAGCAGATCGATCTCCAAAGCACTGGGAACGGACCGAAGTCGGCCGTCATCGGTGGCCAGCAACGTCTCGCGCGCGCCCATGAATTCGATCGCGCCAGGCGACAGCTCGGCCCAGGCCGGGCCGTCCTCGGCCACGAACAGGCCGCTTGGCGAGTCCGGGGCTAGCATCGGTGGCGCCTCGCCCACCAGCGCCGCCATCACCCGCAGCGCCGGCATCAACGGGTCCTCGTCGCGGTTCAGTAGCAGGACCACGCCCACACCAAGTTCCGGCGCCACCAGCAGGTGATTGCGATAGCCGGGCAGCGACCCGCCATGGCCCGCCAGCCGCGTCGTGCCAAGCCGCGTCTCAACAAGGCCGAGCCGGTAGGCGCTGGGCGTGCCATCGGCGAAATGCCGGGGCGCCAGCAGTCGATTGAGCATGCCTTCCAGCGGGCCATGTCCGCGCATCAGCGCGCTGGCCCAGCGGGCTAGATCTGTGGCACTTCCCGCCAGACCGCCGGAGGGCGAGAAATGCAGTCCATACCGCCCCCGCCGCCACGTCTCGCCGTCGCGCCAATAGCCGGTGGCGAGCCCGCTGACCGGCTCCGCTTCATCGTATGGGAACGCCATGGACAGGCCGAGCGGATCGAGCAGGCGCTGGCGTAGCACTACCCCGTAGGACAGACCGCGTTGCGCCTGGAGCACGGCTTGGCCCAGGCGCCAGCCAGTGTTCGAATAGGCCATTTCCGTGCCCGGAACGGCGTCGGTTACCGGTAGCCGGCGCAAGGTGGCGTCGATCTCAGCGGCCGATAGCATGGCGGTGAACGGCAGGCCCTGCTGCCAGAGTACTTCCATCATGTCCGGCAGGCCGCCGGTCATGTCCAGCGCGCGCGACAGCGTGACTGCACCCAGCGCCGGATACAGGCCGGGCACCAGCGCGCGCAGCGGCGCTTCCAGGTCGATACCCTCCAGCAGCAGCGTCGCCGCCAGGAAATGCTTGCTGATGCTGGCGTAACGGCTTGGCGTGTCCGGCGTGAACGCGATGCCGTGCTCCAGGCTGGCCTGCCCGCCACAGGTGGAGGCCCGGATGCCGTTTTTGTCGAACAGCACGAAAGCCCCCCCTGGCCCGTTCGACCATCCAGCGGCGATGGCCTCGGCGGTGGCCAGGGCGGGAGACCAGTGGATCACGGGGCTGGTAGCCTCAAAGTCGCGCTTTAGACTGTCAGGAAGGTTTGGTATGCCTCGGCCATGTCTTGCACTGCGGCATCGTAGAGTCGCCGGCCATACTCGGGTGAGGACAGCGATGGGTCCGAACCGATACGCCCGTCGAAATAGCGTGCACGGTAGTCGGTCGCCTCGAAGAACGGGCCAGATTTCACTGCCACCTTGGGCGACATCTGAGCATATTTGACGTGGTCAGGCTGGCAGTACTGCGTCAAGGACACCTCGGCCGCTGTGGCGTGCTGGCCGTTCACGTCGCCATACAGTTCGTCTGCGATGGATTTCGCGCGTGTACCGCCGGACCAGAACACCATCCGGCAACGCACAGGTGTCACGTGCTCACCCAGCGAATGCGCCGCGTGAAGCTCGTCGAACGCGGCGGTTACCGTCGCGACATTGCCGCCGTGGCCGTTGATGAAGAAGGAGTGGCGGAACCCATGCACGGCGAATGATCGTACCACGTCGCGCACCACCAGCATCAACGTGCTGGGGCGCAGGGTCGCCGATCCGGCAAAACCCAAATGATGCTGCGACATGCCATACGCGAGCGTCGGCGCCACCGCGCAGCCGATCGCCTCGCCCACGCCTTTTGCGACGACCTCGGCGCAGAGGTGGTCCGTGCCGATAAGGCCATTCGGGCCGTGCTGCTCGGTCGAGCCAATTGGAACGATTACGCCGTCCGTGGCACGCAGATGATTTTCGACTTCATGCCAAGTCGCCAATGCGAGCTGCATGCTAATTTTCCAGATCTATCTCGAACAGGCCGTAGCTGGTGCTGGCGCTGTTCAAATGCACCGTAAATCGAAACACGCTTAGAAATTCCACCATAGGGATGCAACTGTCGAGGCATGACGGTCAAGATGCAATGTTCGCCGCGGATGGTGACCGTTTCGGCCGAGAGCACGTAATCGCTGATCCGCTCATCCTTGGTCCACTTGGGAAAGGGGACCGTCGAAATCTCTGCCGCCCGGCTGCAAAGGCTCACGGATACCCTCTGCCACGCGGCCTGAAACGCGGAAAGTCGAGTCGAACCTACCCCATCATCTTTTCTTGTTTGCGCGAGCCGCGCAAACAAGAAAAGCCGCTTACGGAACCTTCTAGCCCATCCTATTTAGCGTGTTGTAGCTGGCTCGGCGCCCTGATTGCTGGAAGCGGTTGATCGTGGCGCGGGAGTGCGCGATTTGCGGATCAGAAATGGTAGGCGTTGGGGTTGATAGGATGGACGGATTGTGGGGCGACAGCCCCGGTCGTCACGGCCCGGTTGGTTGCAGGCTGCTTGCGACGCCACGGAACAACTCGGCTTCGGGGCACGGCGTGGCGAACGCGATGCGCACCCGTATGGCGGTCTCGGTGATGCGTCCGGCGATATTGAGCAGGCGCTCTCGCAGCGTGGTGAACTCTTCTGTGGCGAGTGGTTGGGGTTTTGGAATGGCGTCGCGCACCGTCAGCATCAGCTAGTAGGCGGCGATGTGCAGCACCAGGCAAACCTGGTTGGCGAGTGCGGACCGGCAGCTGGTGCGGTCGGAGGTAAGCTGACTTTTGTGCAGCTTGATCAGGTT